>NZ_CP129142.1 GCF_030406905.1 Streptomyces sp. HUAS CB01 | reverse complement strand
CTGGAGGCCGCACGCATCCTCACCGCCCAGCTCCCCGACGCCCAGCCGCCGACCGGCTGGGTGTTCGTCAAAGACCTCGCCGCCCGCATCGGCGCCGCATAGACGGCATCGGTTCACCGTTTGGGGTGCTTGTGAGGCGCGGGGCGGGTGGGGACCATCGAAAAGGCTGCACACCGCGGCTCGTGTGACACGTCGAGAAGGATTTACGCTGATGGCAACAGGCACTGTGAAGTGGTTCAACCCGGAGAAGGGGTTCGGCTTCATCCAGCAGGACGACGGCGGCCCGGACGTGTTCGTCCACTACTCCGCCATCCAGACGACCGGCTTCAAGGAGCTGGCCGAGGGCGCGAAGGTGGAGTACGACGTCACCCAGGGCCCCAAAGGACCGCAGGCCGAGCACGTAGTACCCATCCGCTGACACGCGCCCTGCGCCCTGCGCCCACCCGCAACCCCCGCTGCGGTTCGGCGCAGTCAAACGTGTCCCAAAAACCGGTGGCTCGTTGATGTGGCGACGCGTGCAGCTTCGTTCTCCGACGAAAGCGCGCCGAGGCCTCTGGAATTCACCCCTGGCCGGGGGCCCTCACCCCTTTCTCAGCCTCGTGCCAGGCGCACATTGCCGGCCCATGCCCGACGGCCCAGGCCCGCAGCCGCACGCCCACATCCAAGACCAAAGTCGGCAAGGGGGAAGCGCGTCCTCGGCAGAGCCGGCTACTGGCCCGAAGTGACAACATGCCTGCCCATGGGGCGACTATCGTGCCTCGGCTCACTCAGGCGTCCCCTTGGACGCCGACCGCCACGCGGCGCCGAGGCCAGAGTTGCGGGGCACGGCCATGAGCCGACCGAACGAAGGGGTGGTGGGACTGTAGGAACGGGCGGGACACGAGAGCGCCGGGAGCTGCTCCCCGGCACCGGTATGGGACCGCTGCGCTTCGGGATGAGCCCGAAGGAGGTCGCCAACGCGCTCCAGGTATCCGGGCCGCAAGAACAGGTGGGTGGCTCTTACGGACAGGAAGACT
>NZ_CP129141.1 GCF_030406905.1 Streptomyces sp. HUAS CB01 | reverse complement strand
GGTTGCGTCCTGGGAAGTGGTGTACGGGTTCGACCTGATCCGGGGGTTTGCTCCGGCATCGGGATGAGGCCCGCATAGACGAACGGCCACCGGCTGATCTTCGAAGTGTCGAAGCCTCGAAGGAGATCAGCACGATGACCGCACCCGACAGTCTGCCCCTGCACGCCCTCGCCGAGAACAACCTCGCCGCGGCGAGTCCCGATCTGCTGCGCGCGATGGTCAAGACGTTCGCCGACGCGCTCATGTCCGCGGAGGCCGACGCCCTCTGCAACGCCGAGTACGGCCAGGTCAGCGACGAACGCGTCAACCACCGCAACGGATACCGCCCACGCGAGTGGGACACCCGCGCCGGCACCGTCGAACTCGCCGTCCCCAAACTCCGCAGCGGGAGCTACTTCCCGCACTGGCTCCTCGAACGCCGCCGCCGGGCCGAGCAGGCCCTCATCTCGGTGGTCGCCACCGCCTACCTCCTCGGCGTCTCCACCCGCCGGGTCGAGAAACTCGCCGAGTCCCTCGGCGTCACCCAGCTCTCGAAGTCCCAGGTCAGCGCGATGGCCAAGCATCTCGACGAGCAAGTCACCGCGTTCCGCAACCGACCGCTCGACGCCGGCCCCTACACCTTCGTCTGGGTCGACGCACTGACCCAGAAGGTGCGCGAAGGCGGCCGGATCATCAACGTCCACGCCCTGGTCGCGGTGGGCGTCAACGCCGACGGACACCGGGAGATCCTGGGCCTGGACGTCGCGACCGCCGAGGACGGCGCGGGCTGGCTCGCCTTCCTGCGCTCGCTCGTCGCCCGGGGCCTGTCCGGCGTCCAGCTCGTCGTCTCCGACGCCCACGCCGGCCTCGTCGACGCGATCGGCGCCACCCTGCCCGGCGCGTCCTGGCAGCGCTGCCGCACTCACTACGCGAGGAATCTCCTGAGCCAGGTCCCGAAGTCGGCCCAGCCCTGGGTGGCGACCCTGCTGCGGACCGTGTTCGAACAACCCGACACCGACGCGGTGACGGCCCAGATGGCCCACGTTCTGGACGCAATGGAGGCCAAGTTCCCCAAAGCGGCAGCCCACTTGGACGCCGCCCAGCACGATCTGCTGGCATTCACGGGCTTCCCACGTGAGCTCTGGCGGCAGATCTGGTCGAACAACCCCCAGGAACGGCTGAACAAGGAGATCCGCCGCCGCACCGACGTCGTCGGCATCTTCCCCGACCGCACCGCCGTCGTCCGCCTGGTCGGCGCGGTCCTCGCCGAGCAGAACGACGAGTGGACCGAGGCCCGCCGCTACATGGGCCTCGACCTCCTCGCCAAAGCCCGCCTCCACCCGATCGAGTCAGAAACCGACGACACCGCCCTGCCCACCGAACTCACCGCATAGCCTCAACACGAGATCACCGAGTGGCCGTCGATACACCACTCCAGCGGACGTGACC
>NZ_CP129140.1 GCF_030406905.1 Streptomyces sp. HUAS CB01 | reverse complement strand
GTGTGGACGATCACGTAATTCCCGGGGGCTGGGATCACGGGGATCCCGAGCTCCCCGGGTGATGGTCCGCGTCAGAGGCGGGGTTCGAGTCGGACGAGCCGCACTGGCTCTGCGTCGAGCAGGGATTCGTCGATCACCTCAATGGCGACCTCGTCGTTCCCGCCCTTCGGCAGGTGAAGCGTGATCAGGTAGTCGCGGAGAGCCTCTCGGATCCGCTGCGGGAGCGTCGCGAAGTCAGGGATCTCCGCCGGGTCCGCCGACAGACGCAGGTGCGCCTCGCGGGGCGCATCGATGCCGGTGACCGACACGTCGACCACGCCGTGAAGACCGGCCTCCATGAGGGCCTTTCGGGCGGAGTCGCGCAGCGCGGTGGCGGCCAGGAACTGCAGGACCTGGTCGCGTCCGAAGGCGGGCGCGACGGCCCGGGCGATCTCCTTCGCGGAGACTCCCTTGCGGGACGCGCTCGTCATGGCGGCGACGAGGAGCCTGCGCTCGCCGAGGAAGTTGTCCCGGATAGCCGTCAGGTCGGTGATCGTGTCCTTGGTGTCCATGAACACCAGGATGTGGCCTGAATTCAGGACGGTCAAGTTCCAGGGCGTCCTGAATTCAGTCCATCGCTACTTTGCTGTGGGCTTCTTCTCGGGTCTGTCCGCTGGGGTGCGGGGCCGCTTGTTGGGCCGGTAGCTGGGCCCGTTCATGATGACTTGGTGGCTGGTGTTGATCAGCCGGTCCAGCAGAGACTCGGCGACGACCGGATTGGGGAACAGCGGATACCAGTCCGAGGGCGCTCGGTTGCTGGTGATGATCAGTGAGCGTCCCTGGCGTTCGGAGACGAGTTCGTAGAGGTCGTCCGCTTGCGGCGCGGTCATCTGCCTCATGGCGAAGTCGTCGAGGATGAGGACGTCGGGCCGGATCAGCTCGCGCAGGCGCTTCTCCCAGGTGCGGTCCGCGTGGCCGCCGGCGAGCTCAGCCAGGATCCGGCTGGTCTTGGCGAAGCGGACGTTGGCGCCCTGGCGGACCGCGAGGTGGCCGAGGGCCTGAGCGATATGCGTTTTTCCTACTCCGACCGGGCCAAACAAGATCACCGACTCGCCGGCATGGAGCCAGCGCAGGGCGGACAGGTCTCGGATCTGGGCCGCGGGCAGCTTGGAGGACGCCGAGAAGTCGAACTCCTCCAGCGTGACCTGCTGCTCGAACTTCGCGCGCTGGAGGCGCCGTTGGAAGGCGACGGTCTCGCGGCGGGTGATCTCGTCCTGACACAGCACCTGCAGGAAGTCCAGGTGGCCCAGTTCCCCGCCATGGGCCTGGGAGAGCCGGGCGTCCAGGGTCTCCAGCATCCCTGACAGCCGCAGGGCCTTCAGTGACTCGCGCAGAGCGTTGCTCGTGGGGTTCATCGGGCGTCCTCCCGCGCGTCGTGGACCTGGTCGTCGAGTTCGGCGTCGTTCGCGTCGGTCGTCGTGTCGGCGGCGAACAGCCGGGCCGGGCCGTGCAGGAAGGCGGCGGCACCCGCGTCGCCGGTCTCCGGCTCGGGATCGGTCTCAGTGCCGGCGACCAGGATGCCCTTGACCGTCCGATACGAAGGGTCGCCGACGGCGATCGCTTTCGCGCAGGCCGCCTCCAGTCTGTGGTCCCCGTACTTCTTCCGCAGGCCGAGGACCCCTTGGGCGGCCCGGAGCCGATAGAGCGCGTTGACCTCCAGGAGCCCGTCGATCAGCTCTCGGCAGGCGTCGCCGACCTCGGATGCCTGGGTGCGGCACCAGACCGGGGTCCGCATCTGGAACGCGATCTTCTCCGGCGGGTAGTCGTTCTTGTCGGTGCGTTTGCCCTGTTCGAGTGCGGCATGCGTCTTGACCAGTTCCCCGTCCAGGAACACCTGCACCATCGTCGCGGTCGAGCGGACGTCAACACGCCGGCCGATCAGCTTCCACGGCACCGAATACAAGGTGCGGCCGGCCTTGATGTGGATGTCGGGGCCGACCGTGGCGGTCGACCAGCGCGCGAGGGTGAACCGGGACTGCGGCAGCGGCAGCAGCATCTGGGCCTCGACCGCTTCGAACACCGAGACCGGCGAGGCACCGCCCAACGGCCGGCACTCGCGGCGGCCGGCCACGTTCCGGGCCCATTCCACAGCCTCGGCCTGCATGTGTTCGAGTGAGACGAACTCCCGCCCGGCCCACCAGGAGTCCCTGATGTAGGGCATCTGGCGCTCAACCCGCGGCTTGTCCTTCGGTTTGACAGCGCGAGCCGGGTCCACCAACGTCCCGTAGTGCGCGGCCAGTTCGGCGTAGGCACGATTGATCTTCGGGTCGTAGAGGTCGGGTTTGTCGACGCCGGTTTTCAAGTTGTCCGGCACCAGCCGCCGCGGGACACCGCCGAAGAAGTCGAACGCTGCGACGTGGGCCTCGGTCCAGGCGTGCTGGTCCATGCTCAGCACCGGGCGCACGAACATGTGCCGCGAGCAGGGCAGCACCATGACGAACGCCCAGACGCGGTGGCGTTTGCCCGTGCGGGGATTGATCCACTGCCCGAGGAACCCGTAGTCGATCTGGGCCTCGGAACCCGGCTCGACCTCCTCTCGCAGCACCGTGACGCGCGCCCGGTCGGCCTGTTCGGGCATCGTGGCCCGGACCCAGCGCCGGAAGGTGGCCACCGACACCGTCAGACCGCGCTCGTCGCGAAGCCGCTGGTGGATCGTGGACATGTTGACCGTGCCCAGCAGGTCCTTGACGAAGTCGCGGTGCGGATCGATCTCGCCCCAGGTGATCTGCCGCAGCCTGCGGTCGGTCATCTCCGGGAACCAGCCCTTGATGAGCTTGGACCAGTCCTCCTCGGCCATCGGCGGGCCGCCCGGCACGATTCCGGACCGCTCGGCCGGCCGCAGGTACTTCCTCACCGTCTTCGGGTCCACCCCCAGCGACGTCGCGACCTCGGTCTTGGACCGTCCCGCGTACCAGTGGACGAAGATCTCGGTGATGTCGACCACGACGAATGTCCTCCTTGCCATCCGGCTGCCCATCGGCCCGTCAGAAACCGCTGGAGGCGTCAGGGATGGTGATCGCCGTACTTCGCGACCCTGTCCCCGTTGACCCGAGGCCGTGCTACCCATCGGGATCAAGAACGTGCCGATGAAGACAAGAACCAGCCCCCAAACCACCCGCGAGAGCGCACTCAACCTCGGGAACCGGAGAACCCGTGTATGCCGCCCACTGCGGCGGGACGAACGACAAGGGGGTGGGGAATTATTTGATCGCGATCATGAAATCGGCGGGAAAAACTTGATCGCCGACA
>NZ_CP129139.1 GCF_030406905.1 Streptomyces sp. HUAS CB01 | reverse complement strand
CTGCGCGACCCCCTCGGCGTCGCACCGTTGTCTCACGCAGCGCTGGATGCGCGCCTCGCGAGGCACGCCTTGGCGGCCGCGCTCGCCGGCGAACCCTTGCCCGAAGCCTGGATGGAGGAGATCACCGCCCCCGGTGACGACGAGGACGAGCAGCGCACCTTCACCCGGCTGCTGACCGCCTCGGCGACTACCGGCGCCGCCACCACCGCGCGGGCCCTGACGTCTTCGGCCCGTGCCCGGCGGGCCTGGACGGCGAGGAATGGGACCACCTCACCGACGCGATCGACCTCTACACACCCACGCCCGCGTCCAGCGCCGCCTGGAACAGCTGCGGGCCCGTACCACCGCCGAACGCGCCACCCTCCTTCCGCCGACCTCGCCGCTGCGCCGGCAGCACCCGCCCGATACCGACCGGCCCGGCCACCGGCCCCCGATCCGGTGGGGCGAGCCGCACCGTGCAACTGGCCTGGGGCGGTCGCGGATGGTGAGCCGTGGTGTGCGTGCCTACGGGAGCGAGGCCGATTCGTCCGGGGCCGGGGTGCCTTCCAGTGGCAGGTGGTCTCGGTAGTACTCCGACTCCAGCCACTTTCCGATGACGACGAGCGGGCGTGTGAGGCGTACGTCCCCGATCTGCTGTGAGCGCACGAGCAGCCCGAGGTCGGTCAGGGAGAGGGAGTGGTCGGGGGTGTACAGCAGGCAGTTCTCGTGCTCGGCGGCGTTGTCGAGGAGGTAGTGGTGAGCCTGCTCGGGGTCGCGACCGGCCAGTGCAAAGCCCGCGAGGAAGACCTGCGGGCCGGTGACCGCGTCCAGCGCGACGCACGCCAGTTCGCCCGCGTCGTAGAACACCTTGGCTTCGTTCATCTCCAGGAACAGCGTTTGTCGATGGGGTGCGGAGGCAGTTGGCGATCAACCGGCTCGGGAATGTCGACGAGAGATGACGGCACGTGTCCGGGCCCGATGAAGGCTGGTCGATCTCGCGGAGCCAGCGATCGGTAGGTTGTGCTGTCGAACGTTGAGTTGCCTGTTCGAAGGGGTGGGGCCGGGGTGGAAGAAGCAGAGATCACGATCAAGCTCACCCGCGACGAAGCGACGATCCTGTCGGACTGGTTGGAACGGTTGCAGATGACCGACCTGAGCAACACGGTCGACGATCCAACCGCATGGGCGCCGATTCATCGGATCGCCGGCCAGCTGGACAAGATGCTGCCCGCGCTGTTCTTCCCTGACTATGACGTGCGGCTGGAGGAGGCCCGGCGCCGCCTGCGTCCGCTCGATGACGACGGCTCTGAAGACTGAGCCGATCGAATCTCGCGACCGGACAGCACCGCCTGCGAATGCCAACCGGCCCGCCGCCCGTCAGGGCGGCAGGCCGTCGAGTCAGGTAGCGGCAGATGTCAGCCGGCCTTGGCGTGCTCCTCGGCTCGGGCTCGGGTGCTGGCGAGGCGGTAGGAGTCGGTGCCGGTCTCGATGATGGTGCCGTTGAAGGTGAGCCGGTCGACGATGGCCGCGCAGAGGCGGGGGTCCGTGAACGTCTTCGTCCAGCCTCCGAACGACTCGTTGGAGGCGATGGCGACGCTGTTTTTCTCCTCGCGTTCGGTCAGGACCTGGAAGAGGAGTTCGGCGCCGTGGCGGTCGAGTTCCATGTAGCCGAGTTCGTCGATGCAGAGGAGATCGACGCGGCCGTAGCGGGCGATGGTCTTGTTCAGCTGCTTCTCGTCCGCGGCCTCGACCAGCTCGTTGACCAGCTTCGTCGCGAGCGTGTAGCGGACGCGGTAGCCCTTCATTGCGGCCTCGGTGCCCAGCGCGATGAGCATGTGGGACTTGCCGGTGCCGGAGTCGCCGATGAGGCAGAGCGGCTGGCTCTTCTTGATCCATTCGCAGCTGGCGAGGGTGTGGATGGTGGCCGGGTCGATGTTGGGGTTGGCGTCGAAGTCGAAGGACCGCAGGGACTTCTCCCGCGGGAAGCCGGCTGCCTTGATCCGCCTTTCCGACCTGCGGCGGGCCCGGTCGTCGCACTCGGCCATCAGCAGTTCGGCGAGGAAGCCGCGGTAGGTCATCTGGTCCTTGATCGCCCGGTCGGCGATGTCGGAGAACTCGTTGCGGATCGACGGCAGCCGCAACAGGCGGCAGGCGGAGTCGATCGCGGCGTCGGCGGCCTGCTCGGTCAACCCTCGCTGGCGGGGCATGGTCACTGCGCTTCTCCCTCACGGTGGCCGCTGCCGCTGGTGCGGCGGCGTCGGAGCAACTGGTCGTAGTGAGACACCGAGGGCAGAGGCCTGGTGTCCGGCGGAAGATGCGCGAGTCGCCACTCGTGCAGGGACGTCACCGTCGCCGGCGGCTGACCGAGGTTCCGGGCGTCCGGTGCGGGCTCGGTCTCGGCCTGAGCGGCCTTGCGGGCCTCCAGCGCGACCGCGTCCGCGGTCATGGCCCCGGCCCGCAGGGCTGCGGCCAGGCCGGCGACGACATGTTCGTGGGGCATGTGGCGTCCGAGCAGCAGCACCTCGATGAGCGCGCGGGTGCCGTCCCGCTCGCCGTGGATCTTCATGGCCTGGGTCCACCAGGCGTCGTGGACCGGGGTGAACTTGCCCGCCGAACGGGCCTGTTCGAGAGCGGTCGAGCCGGGGAAGGCGCCGGGCTTGCGGACCAGGACCTCCAGGTAGTGGTCCAAGTCCAGGCGGACGGCGCCTTTGGCGATCAGCCGCTCGTGCCGGGCCACCTCCACGTTCTGGTCGTAAACCACCAGGTGAGAGGCGTGAAGGATGACCCGCACCCGTTTGCCGATCAGCCGGATGGGGACCGAGTAGCGGTTCGTGCGGACCGGGATCTGGCCGTAGCGGTCGACCCGTGGGGTGAATATACGCCCGGTCTCGAACGGTTCGTCGGGAAGCGGCATCAGCAGCGGTCGTTCGAGGGCGAAGTCCTCGGCGATGGTCCGGGACCTGGAGCCGATCCGGCGGGCGTCGTCCTGCCGGTCCCACTCCTCGACCATCTCGTTCAGCTCGGCGAGCGAGGAGACCTCGGGGACGGGGACGAAGTGGTTGCGGCGGAAGTAGCCGATCTGGCCCTCGACACCGCCCTTCTCGTGGGCGCCCTCGATGCCTGGGCGGCAGTAGAAGCTCTCGATGCCGTAGTGCGATTTGAAGGCGATCCATCGGTCAGCTTCCACCCTCGCCCGGCTCAGCCCGAGCACGCGGGCGACGGCCGCCTTGAGGTTGTCGTAGCGGACCTTGGTTCGCGGGACCCCGCCCAGCGTCCGCAGCGCGTGGACGTGGCCTTCGAAGAATGCCTCCTGGCCGCAGGAGGCGAACACTCGGTGGACGGCCTTGCCGGAATACGACAGGCGGAAGGAGAACAGGTAGCAGGTCACCAGCTCGCCGGCGAGGCGGATCGTCACGTCGCCGAAGTCGACCTCCGCCTCGTGACCGGGCTGGTGAGTCTGCGGGACGAACGCCTCCAGCGGGGCCTTGCCCGACTCGACCAGGATCTCGGGCTTCCGGGCCGCGACGTAGTAGCGGACCATCCCGTAGGAGACGTCGGCTCCGTGTTCCTCGACCAGCCGGTGGAAGATTCGGGTGACCGTGTGCCGCTGCTTGCGCGGCGCGTCCAGGTCCGCCCGCAGGATCTCGTCGATCACCGGCTTGTAGCGGTCCAGCCCGGTCGCCCGCGGCGGCAGCTTCTTGCGCGGCTCCGGCCAGGACGAGTCCAACGCCTTCCGCACCGTCCGCCACGTCACGCCGTGCTTGCGCTCAAGCTCCCGCATCGACATGCCGCCACGGTGATCACGCCGGATCGCCGCGTACAGCTCGACCTTCGACATCCGCGGCATGACCAGCACCTTTCACCAGGAGCATGTCGATGCTGTCCTGGCAAGAACCCCGGTGCCTCCCAAACTCGTCGACATCACCCATCCGTGGAGGAGGGCGCCTCCCAAACCCATCGACAAGCGACGTCGCTACTACTCGATAAAGCCAAACACCTTCACCCCGTCGGCGAAGTCTTCC
>NZ_CP129138.1 GCF_030406905.1 Streptomyces sp. HUAS CB01 | reverse complement strand
GGGGAGGCGGGCGGTGAGTTCGACGCGTTCGTCGCCGTTCGGCTGGCGTCCCCATCCTGCGAGGACGACGCATCCCTGCTCCAAGCGTGAAAAGAGATCACCGCCCCCTTCGCCGGGTCCCGCAACGGCAGACGGCTGCTTACCAGGCCCTGGCGGCCAGCTCATGGTTCTGTTCAGCCGGCTGGTTTAGTGAACAGTGTTGACCGTGCGCGCCGGACTTGCCCGGAACAGCCCGCCGCGCGGCCTGCCTCAGCGCTTGGGAGCAAATGTCGCCGCGCAGCCCTGGGACGTCAGCGGGGTTCGGGGAAGCCGGGCAGTGCGAGCGGTGCGGGGACGGGTTCGTCGCGGGTGGTGGCGGATTGCAGTTGGAGCCGGAAGTGTTCTTTGTTGGCGGGTCGCACGGTGACGACCTGGCCGTCGCCGTGCCCGCTGTCGAGGGCGGCGAGGGCCTGCTGGGCGTCGTCGGCGGTCACGCGGGGGTGGAAGAAGAGCACGGGGCCCAGGTCCAGGCGCCGCCCGGCGAGCGTGATGGCGAACTCCTCGCACTCGACTCGCACGGCGTGGGGTTCACCGCTGAGCAGGGCCCGCAGGACGGGGGAGTCCTGGCCGTTGAGGATGAAGCGTGCTGAGGGCATGAACGGGGAGATCACGCAGTGTCCGTCGATGAGGAGGCGCGCTGCGCGCAGGGTGATCCGGTCGACCGGGGCGAGCTCGGCGGGTATGGGGAAGTACTGCTCGCAGTGGCGCTGGACCACTTCGAGGTCCTCGAGGTAGCGGCGCAGCTCCGCGGCTTCCTTACGCGCTGCTTCGGGCTTGGCCGGCAGGTCGCCACCGCTGATGACGCCTGCGCGCGCACGGACGTGGAAGGCGCCGCCGGCCACGATGCGCTGGTGGATGCGCAGCAGGCGCAGAGCGGCAGCCGGCTCAAGCCCCTCCAGGGAGAAGGTGAAGCGCAGCGAAGCCGGGGCATCCGCATGGTCGGGGATCATCAGCTGCATGCAGCCGCCGGCCAGTTCCACGTCGACGGAGCGGCCGATGCTGCCGCGTCCCAGGTGGCGCAGCGTGCCCGGGTAGGAGGCGGTGACCTGACGGCCGTCGAGGAAGACCACCTCCACTTCCGTCTCGGCCCCTGGGGCCATTTCGGCCGGCCGCCACGGCACCTCGACGTCCTGGTGGGAGGCGGACAGCCACTCGGGCCCGGAGACCGTCAAGCTTTCCACCGCCCCGCGCGGCAGCACCACTTCCTCGGGCAGTCCGAAGCCCAGGCTGCGCCGCACGGCCTTGGCGAGCTCGGGCGCCAGGGGGCCGTTCCCGGTCAGCGAGATCTCCACGGGCGAGACCTGGTGGGCCCGCGGGTGCTTGCCCCGCAACGTGTGCACCACCGTCTCGCCCTGCCGGGCGAAGTCCACCGTCCAGTGGTCGTCCAGTCCGTCGACCTGCCGGCCCAGTGCTGCGACCCGGGCGCGCACGTCGCGCGTGCCGCCCATCAGCAGCGCACGCTCCTGCCGGTAGACCTTGGCCGTCTCATAGAGCTGATCCAGGTCCGCGTGAGTGGCCATCAGACCGTCCAGCTGGGCCCGGTCCCACACCTGTATCCGCACTGACTGCCCGGCGGCCAGAGAGGTCACGAACTTCCGCTCCGCCGTCGTCAGGGTGGACGGAGCGACCAGGATCCACTCCCACGGCCTGTGCTTCGTGGCCCGGGCGAATGACCCCTTGATCGACTTGCGCCGCCCCTTGAACGACGCAGTCGGAAAACCGTCCAGATAGTACTTCAACTGGAAGATCCGCACCCTGGATCCGTTGGTGACCTTGATGTCGATCCCGTCATCCCCGCCGCGCCCGTTGACCACCTCCACGTGCGCGGATGCGTCGTACATCCGGTGCACCAGCGCCTCGACGATCCGGTCGAATCCGGGCTGGCCGACCCGCTCCCGCTCCACACCCGCCCCCTTCCGCCGCAGTCCTCACCCAGGCACGATGGTCCCACCCGGTGCCGACACTCCACCTGTGGTCCGCGTACCTGACTGGGTGCGTTCGCGTGTACGCCGGCACCTGTCACTTGGTGCAGTTCCCGATGACTGAGACTTGGATCATGCCTTTGTGGGGGGCCGCTTTGGCGGTGAGTTCCTTGGGCACCGGGCGGGCACGGAGCATGATGCCCCATGTGGCGTACCTGAGGTCGGCGAGGTCCGTCACGGGGCCGTCGGCTTTCCAACCCCGTTTCTGCAAGCGGTCGGTGAGGCGGAGTATCTCCGGTCGGCCAGGGGCCGTGAGGGTCATGATCAGGCCGTGGGCGTTGCAGTGCGGGAGTTTGTCGGTGACGGTCTTCTCGTCGCTCAGGACGCGCATGCGGTCTTCGCCGACGCCTTGGGCGGCGTCGTGGATATCGCGCAGGACCTGCTCCAGGGACTTGTGGGCGCCGGTTGGTGATGCCTTCGCGGCCGACTGCGGGGATGCTGTCGCGGAGGCTGTCGGCGGTGTTGCCCCGCTTGAGCCTGCGCAGCCGGTGAGCAGCAGCGTGGCGATCGTGGCGGCGATGGCTGTGGAGTATCTGAGTTCGGTCAATGTCCCACCCCTGGTATGGCGGACCCGGTATGGAGCACCAGGTCAGACGGGGGGAGTGTGCCAGCCCGGGGCCGTGCTCGCACGCGCGAATCGAGGATGCCGAACGGTCCCCACCTGATCTCTGCTTCGGCGCCTGTGAAGAGGCCGATCCGGCCCAGCGCGGGGACGGGCTGGAGCTTCGGGACGGCCGCTGTAATCTACGCCAGCTTCCTCCAGCATGCGACGCAGCCGCCATTCCTGACCATAAACCGAGTCCACAGTTTCCCCGGTGATGGGCAGTGGAGACGCCAGGAGCCGCTGGATCCCGGCTTTGGCGAGGTCGCCCTTGGCCGCGAAGTCGCGGTCGTCGGGCATCTTCACCGCCTCGCAGTGGTCCCTGCCCTCCTCCAGGATCTCGGCAGATACCACTCCCACTTCCGGCACCTGACGCCACAGCAGCCGAACAGACTCGAGAAGGCGCTTCTGACCAGCAGAGACAGCGAACTACAACTGGAGACTGGCCAGTCCTCGCCGAGGCGGATCCGGACGTGGGCATGACATGGGCGACGGGCTTGTTCATGTGGGCCGACTGGCGGGTGCGGTCGGCGGTGTTGAGGGTGTGGTTCAGGCCCAGGAAATCGGGGAGGGGCAGCGACCAGTACAGGTTGGTCTCCCGCTCAGGCGGGACGCTGATGCAGGTGACCGGGATGCTACCTGAGTTTCCAGCCCGTCTCCGAGCTGGTGATGCTCACCGGCGACCCTTCCATGACGATGGCTCAGGATGCCGACAGCCCGCGCGCCATCGCGGTTTGGGATCAGGGCAGCAGATCGGGCCTCGATCAACCCCTGCAAGCCGCCGCCGGCCCGGGGGACTGTTCACCGGACGTCCGTAGGCATCCCGAATCCGGAACAAATACTTCGAATCAGATTGAATTAGTGCAGCACTGTGCAGGATGTGACCCTGAGGGGGTTGACGTTCGGAATGCGGACGATCATATTTGGTCGGTCTATGTAAGGATCATGTAAGACCTGGGGTGGGTTTGTGAGGGGTTGGGTGTGGCGTCGGGGGCGCCGCAGAACCGTGGCGGTCACTGCCGCAGCGATCATGGCCTCGGTGCTTCAGCCGTTGGCCGGTCAGGCTTCAGCGCAGCAACCAGCGGCAGCGCCGATGTCGGCGCAGAGTGCGTCGGCGCTGGCGGCTGAGACGGGTGAGCCCGTGGAGGTGGTCTCGGAGCGTTCCGAGTACACCAGGACTGAGGCGAATCCGGACGGCACGTTCACGTTGACGCAGTCGACGACTCCTCAGCGGGTCAAGGCTGATGACGGTTCATGGCGTGATGTGGATGTGACCCTTGAGCGCCGCCCGGACGGGACCGTGGGCCCGAAGGCGGCCGTGGTCGACCTCTCGTTCTCCGGCGACGGTACCGGCAAGGACATGATCCGTCTGGCCGCGCCTCAGGGGTCGGTGACCCTGGGCTGGCCCGATCAGTTGCCGCAGCCGATGCTCGAGGGGCCCACAGCCACCTACCCGGAAGTCTTCAAAGGTGTCGACCTGCAGCTGACGGCGACTGCCGAGGGCTATCGCGAGGTACTGGTCGTCAAGACCGCCGAGGCGGCGGCCAACCCCGAGCTCAACGAGGTGGCCCTCACCGCACGGGGCGACGGGCTCACCGTCGCCCCCGGGGCCGGCGGCGGCCTGCGGGCCATCGACGAGGACGGCAACACGGTCTTCAAGGGCCCGGCCGGCCTGATGTGGGATTCGGCCGGCGACGCCGACGAGACCGGTGCCCGGACCCAGCTGATGCGCAACACCTCCTCTGCGAACACGGGCGAACCCGCTGCGAGCGAGGCCTCCGAGGCGGCGGCGCCGGACAAGGGCGATGTCAGCGCGGTCCTTCCGGTGCACGTCAGCGACGGCGAGATCGCCGTCAAGCCGGACTTGGACGTGCTGCGCGGCGAGGGCACGGTGTACCCCGTCTACATCGACCCGTCTATGGGCCTCGGTGTCTCGGAGCGGACAGTGTTGTCCTCGGACGGTGACACCTTCTACGACTTCAGCGGCGACTTGGGCGTCGGCCGCTGCTACCGGGTCGGGCCGTACTACTGCGACGCCGACCACACCAACCGGATGTACTTCGAGTTCTCGCCGAGCAAGCTGGTCGGCAAGTACGTGATCGATGCGACTTTCCGCGCATATGAGACGTGGTCGTTTTCCTGCTCTGCGCACTGGGTGGACCTCTGGCGCACGAACAACATTTCGAGTGCGACTCGTTGGCCCGGACCGACGCAACTGGATCTGATGGGGGACCGGCAAGTCTCTGCAGGCCGTGGTGACCACTGCTCACCGGAGCAGCCCGACAAGTGGATCGAGTTCAACGACAGCGCCAGTGAGACGGACGAGAACCTCACCAAGACGGTCCGCACCTTCGCCGACGGCAACTTCTCGCGCCTCACCCTCATGTTGCGGGCGAAGGACGAGGGCAACGCGGACGCGTGGAAGCGGTTCAAGGAGAACGCCGAACTCAAGGTCGTCTACGTCATCAAGCCCGGCCTAGTGTCCAATGACGGTGTCATCCCGGGCAACGGAACCGTTGAGCGCTGCTCGACCTCGGACGCCACCCCCATCATCGCCACACGATCCGACCCGATGCTGCAGGCGCGCGCGCAGACCGCTGTGCAGCCTGCGAATGATGAGGAGCGCGGTTCGCTGCGGGTGCACTACTGGGTCGAGCGGAAGCTGCCCGGCGGTACTTGGACCGCCGATCCGCCTGTTCAGTTCAACGTGCCGTCCACCGGTTACCTCGTGGACGACGCATTTGCCAGGCAGCGCCTGGCCAATGGAGTCGACGGGGCCCTGTACCGGGTGAGATCGCTGGTGCAGACGTTCTGGACGTACGAGGGTGTCACGACGGCGATCTCCTCCGGTTACAAGCGCTGGTGCTACTTCAAGATCGATGCAACGGCTCCCAAGGAACCGCAGATCACCACTAACGGGCCCTACACCGAGTGCACCACGGACCTTTGTGATCCGAAGGGCAAGCCAGGGCTCGAGGGTTCCTTCACGATCAAGCCCAATGCCGCGGACAACGACATCACGAGCTACCGGTGGCGACTGCTGACAGAAGATGCCGAGGACACGCACCTTGAGCAGAATCTCGGAGCCGATGGAAGCATGACCATCAAGCCGGTGCCCACGACAGCCGGCGTGCAGGTGCTGATCGTGGAGGCCAAGGACACCAACGGCCGCGAGGGAGTGGCTGCGGAGTTCCACTTCAAGGTCAAGGCGGGCACGCCTGCGGTGGGTCGCTGGCACTTCGCCGAAGCGACCGGCAACAAGGCGGGCGACACGGCTACCGAAGGCGCCACGCGGCATGAACTCACCCTGCACCAGCAGGCCGGAGGAACGGCGGCGACCTGGTCGGAACGCGGTCGCCGCGGCACCGGCGACTCCTCGCTGAGTCTGAACGAGGACGTGGCCGATCCGGCCAAGCAGGTCGGCTACGCATCGACAGCTGAGCCTCCGATCAACACGAAGGACTCGTTTACCGTCTCCGCATGGGTTCTGTTGACGGACGGGGCCAAGACCCGGGTGGTGGCGTCCGCCCCGGGAACCAGCACGTCAGCCGCGTTCAACCTGTTCTACTCCGCCTCGGCGAAGAAGTGGGTGTTCAACCGGGCGATCGCTGATGCGGCAACACCTGCCTATGTCAGCGCCCTGGCCGATACGCCGAATCCGCCGCTGAACGTATGGACGCATCTGACAGGCGTCTTTGACGCCAAGGACGACGCGGACAAGAGCAACGACACTATCCAGCTCTTCGTCAACGGCCGCGCACAGGGCACGCCGGTCAATCTGGCAGCGGCCAATCCCGCCTATGCACCGTGGACGTCCTCGGCCGGCATGAGAGTGGGCGGGTCCAAGGCAGGCGAGTACTTCAAGGGCAGCATCGACGAGTTCGCCGTGTGGCAGAGGCAGCTGACCGGCGACGACGTTCGCACGGAGCACCGACTCGACAACGCCGTCGGCATGCCGGCGACCGAGCTGGTCGGCTACTGGGACGCTGCGAGCGCGGCCAGCGGCAAGATCGACTCCCCCGGCCCGTACGCCCCGGACATGGCGATCTCGGCGACTGGAGCCGCAGCGGACCCGGCACAGGGCGAGCTGAGGCTGGATGGCGTCTCCGGGCACCTGGCAGCTGCCGGTCCGGTGGTGGACGAGACGGGTTCGTTCACCGTGACGGCCAGCGTCCGACTGGACGGGACGAAGTTCGCCGCCATGCCCGTCGGCGCGAAGGCGCACGTCTTCGGGCAGGCCACGCCGGACGGTAAGGAGTCCTCGTGGGCCCTGTGGGTGGAGAAGGTCGATGAGGGCTATCTGTGGCGCTTTGGCCGCACTGCGACGGACGGGACTGGCAATGTGGTCGCCCGCAGCTCGGTTCCCTCCGAGTTCCCCGCCGACATGAACACCTGGGTGCAGGTCACGGGCGTCTTCGACGCCACCGAGCAGATCGGTGCCGGCTACGGCAACACGCACCTGTTTGTCGGCGCAGTCGACCAGCCGCCGGGCGAAACCCCGGCCTTTACCACCGCACAGCAGGGACGCGGAGCGATTGCCGCCGGCCGTGGACCTTCTGCCGGGGTGAACGGCAACTACCTGCCCGGCGCACTGCAGGAAGTGCGTGTCTGGGCAGGCGCCATGCACGCCAATGAGGTCGACACCAAGATCATGGGCGATCCGAGTGCCGAGTAGGTGACTCCGTCCCTGCCGGCGGCATCCACGGGTGCCGCCAGAAGCCCCCTCTTGAGCCATCTCCCCCGCGGTCCTCGTGACCGCGGGGGCACCACAGCGCATGCCGCCTGTAGGGCGGCCTCAGTGAAAACGGATGAATCACAATGAACCGGTTTCTACCGGTGGCCGGCAAGAGCGGCCGCCGCAGCTGGCCCACGCGGTCTCTGGGCACGGTTGCCGCGCTGTCCTTGATACCTGGGCTCCTGGCCCCGGTGGCCTTCGCGGCTGAAGTCGATCCGCTCGGCAAGCCGAAGCTCAGTAAGCCGCAGTCTGCGGATGTGTCTCCCTTCACCCCGAAGGTGAGCAAGAAAGCCAAAGCTGTGAGGGCCGAGGCCGCGGCTGCCCGGCGCGTGGATACGGCACGAGCCAAGGCCGACCAGAACCGCAAGGTCACCTGGCCGAAGACGGGCACCGCGACCCTGACCGTCCCCGCCATCGGCACGGCACAGGCGGCCCCGGGCGCACTGCCCGTGACCATTGCTCCGCCCAAGCCCGACAAGGGCAAGAAGGCACCGCAGCGTGCGGGTGCCGTGACCGTGAACGTCCTGGACCAGCAGCGGGCGACCGTACTCGGGGTCAAGGGCGTCGTTCTGACCGTCACTGGTCCCGCTGCCGGGGGACAGGCCGACCTCGGCATCAACTACGCGGCCTTCGCTTCCGCGTACGGCGGTGACTGGGCCGGCCGCCTTCAGGTGCTGCGCCTGCCCGACTGCGCCCTGACAGCACCCACCTCGGCGAAGTGCCGTGCCCGGACCCCGCTCGAATTCACCAACCATCGTAAGAAGCAGAACCTCAGCACCCAGCTGACGTTCACCGCCGCCTCCTCCTCGGGGTCCGCGGCTCGCTTCGCCGCGCCGCGTTCCACCGGGCAGACGATGGTCCTCGCGCTCGCCGCGGGTACCAAGTCCGGCGGCGGCGACTACAAGGCCACCCCGCTCGCGTCCTCCTCCTCGTGGGAGGCGGGAGGCTCGTCGGGCACCTTCACCTGGTCCTACCCGCTGCGTGTTCCACCCTCTGCAGCCGGTCCGAAGCCTGACTTGAAGATTGCCTATGACTCCGGGAGTGTGGACGGCCGCACGGCGTCCACGAACAACCAGAGCACGGTGATCGGCGAGGGCTTCGACATCACCTCCTCCTACATCGAGCGCAAGTACGGCTCCTGCGACGACGACGGCCAGACCGACAAGTTCGACCTGTGCTGGAAGTACGACAACGCCTCCCTGGTCCTCAACGGCAAGGCCACCGAACTCGTCAAGGACGACACCTCGGGCAAGTGGCGCCTGAAGAACGACGACGCCTCCACCGTCACCGTCGCCACCGGAGCCGACAACGGTGACGACAACGGGGAGCACTGGACCGTCGTCACCGGCGACGGCACCAAGTACGTCTTCGGCCTCAACAAGCTGGACGGTGCCGGCGCATCGGACCGCACGAACTCGGTGTGGACCGTGCCCGTCTTCGGCGACGACGCGGGCGAACCCGGCTACGCGGACGGCTCCGCCTTCGCCGACCGGCACAAGAAGCAGGCCTGGCGGTGGAACCTGGACTACGTCGAGGACACTCACAGCAACGCCATGTCGTACTGGTACAACGCCGAGACCAACCACTACGACATGCTCGGAGACGACAACAACGGCACCGCCTACACCCGCGGCGGCTACCTGAACGAGATCCGCTACGGTCAGCGCGCCGGCGCCCTCTTCACCGGCACTCCCGCCGCGTCGAACAAGGTCGTCTTCGGCTACGCCGAGCGCTGCATCATCGGCGACTGCGGCTCACTCACCGATGCCACCCGCGACAACTGGCCCGACGTGCCCTTCGACGCCGAATGCAAGGCCGACCAGAAGTGCACCGGCAACACCGGCCCCAGCTTCTACACGCGCAAGCGGATGACCGGCATCTCCACCCAGGCATGGAACGCCGCCGCTGCCACCCCCGTCTACGAGTCAGTGGACTCCTGGGCACTCACGCAGCAGTATCTCGACCCCGGTGACACCGGCGACTCCACCGACCAGTCCCTGTGGCTCTCCGAAATCCGCCACACCGGCAAGCGAGGCACCGACCTCAGCCTGGACCCGGTGAAGTTCAGCCACGAGTTCCGCCCCAACCGGGTCGACGGCGCCACCGACGACATCCTCTCCCTGGAGAGGCCGCGCCTGCGCACCATCACCTCGGAGACCGGCGCCGAGACGATCGTCACCTACATGGCCGCGGACTGCGTGGCCGGGCAGACCATGCCCAAGGTCGACACCAACACCCGACGCTGCTACCCGGTGTACTGGTCCCCGAACGGTGAGAAGGACCCGATCCTCGACTGGTTCCACAAGTACCCCGTCTGGACCGTGTCCACCAGCGACCCCGAGGGCGGTTCCGAGTCCGTCGAGCACACCTACACCTACTCCGGCGCGGCTTGGCACTACAACGAGGACCCGCTGGTCAAGGAGAAGGAACGCACCTGGTCCGTCTGGCGCGGCTTCGAGAAGGTCACCCACCTCACCGGCCGCACGGGCCTGACACAGTCCAAGACCGTCACCGTCTACCTGCAGGGCATGAACGGTGACCGTGTCCTGGGCAGCGACGGCAAGACCCCGCACCCGGACACCCGCAAGACCGCTACGGTCACCGGCATCAAGGCACCCGCGATCACGGATGCCGACCAGTACGCCGGCTTCACCCGCGAAACGGTCACCTACAACGGCGCCCAGGAAGTCACCGGCGCCGTCTACGACCCCTGGTCCCAGCGCACCGCCACCCAGCACAAGTCCTACGCCGACACCGAGGCCTACTTCGTCCGCACCGGCGCCAGCCACGCCCGCACGAACATCACCACCAGCGGCACCCCCATCGACCGGGTCCGCACCGTGGCGACCACCTACGACGCCTACGGCATGGCCTCGACCGTCGAGGACAAGGGCGACAACGCCATCAGTGGCGACGAGAAGTGCTCCCGCACCTGGTACGCCCGCAACGACAGCCTCGGCATCAACAGCCTCGTCTCCCGCACTCGCGTCACCGCCAAGCCCTGCGCCATCACCGGCGACGCACTCGACCTGCCCGCCGACTCCACCCGCCCGGGCGACGTCATCTCCGACACCGCCACCGCCTACGACTCCACCACCTGGTCCTCCACCCAGACCCCGACCAAGGGCGAGGCACAGTGGATCGGTCGCGCGAAGAGCTACACCGCCGCGAACAACCCCGTGTGGCAGAAGGTCGCCACCACCACCTACGACGTCCTCGGCCGCCCGCTGGAAGTCAAGGACACCAACGACACCCTCACCGCGAAGAGCACCTACACCCCCACGGCCACCGGCCCACTGACCAGCACCACGGCCGAGAACGCCAAGAGCCACATCACCACCACACTCGTCGACTTCGCCACCGGCGCCCCGACCAAGGTGACCGACCCCAACAACAAGGTCACCCAGAGCGAATACGACAGCCTCGGACGCGTCACCAAGGTCTGGCTGCCCAACCGCTCCAAGTCCCTGGGCAAGACCCCGAACTACGTCTACGCCTACAGCGTCACCGCCTCCGACCCCTCCTGGGTCTCCACCGGAACGCTCAAGGGCGACGCGAGCGGATACAACACCACCTACGAGATCTACGACTCCCTCCTGCGGCCGCGTCAGACACAGTCCCCCTCGCCGATCGGCGGCCGGCTGATCTCCGAGGCCCTCTACGACGAGCGCGGCCTCGCCGAATCAGCACTGTCCGACATCTGGGACCAGACCAGTGCCCCCTCGGGAAGCCTCGTGGCCACCGACGGCGGCCAGGCCCCGATGCAGGCCGACACCACCTACGACGGCGCCGCCCGCGCCGTCAAGGCGGAGACGAAGACCAAGAACGTCCCCCTGTGGACCATCAACACCACCTACACCGGCGACACCGTCGCCACCTCAGCACCGTCCGGCGGCCAAGCCGCGGCCGTGACCAGCAACGCCCTCGGTCAGGTGACCCAGCGCCGCGAATACGGCAGCACCGAACCGACCGGCAGCAACTACACCACCACTGACTACACCTACACACCGGCAGGCCAGCAGAAGGCTGTCGAAGGCCCCGACAAGGCCACGTGGAGCTACACCTACGACCTCTTCGGCCGCCAGGTCACCGCGAAGGACCCGGACAAGGGCACCTCCACCACGGAGTACAACGACCTCGACCAGCCCGTCAGCTCCAGCGACTCGCGCCCCGGCAACAAACTCATCTCCGAGTACGACATCCTCGGCCGCAAGACCGGCCTCTGGAACGGCACCAAGACCGACGCCACCAAACTCGCCGCATGGACCTTCGACGTTCTCCAAAAGGGCCAGCAGGACACGGCCGTCCGCTACGAGAACGGCCTCGGCCAGACCAACAGCAAGGCCTACACCCAGAAGGTCACCACCTACGACCCGCTCTACCAGGTCACCGGCAGCCAGCTGATCCTGCCCACCGGCGACCCGCTCATCGCCGCCGGTGTCCCGCAGACGCTGTCCTTCTCCACCGTCTACAACCCCGACGGCACGGTCCGACAGTCGTCCAGCCCCGCCGTCGCCGGCCTGCCCTCAGAGATCGTCTCCAACACCTACAGCGCCACCGGCCAGCAGCTCACGGCCCAGGGCACCAGCCAGTACCTGCAGGAAGCCCTGTACTCCGAGACCGGGGACGTACGCCAGCTCACCCTGGGCAGGAACAGCACAGACGCCAAGGCCTACCTCAGCTTCGACTACGAGCAAGGCACCCGCCGCCTCACCCGCTCCTACGTCACTGACACGGTCCACGGCTACATGCCGCAGGAGCTGAAGTACACCCAGGACAAGGCCGGCAACGTCACCTCGATCTTCGACGCCACCACCCAAGGCGGCACCTCGAAGGCCGACTACCAGTGCTTCACCTACGACACCCATCGCCGACTCAGCCACGCATGGACCCCGAAGGCCGCCAGCTGTGACACCAGCGGACGCACCGTCGCCAACCTCGACGGCGCAGCCCCCTACTGGACCAGCTACACCTACACAAGCTCCGGCCAGCGCGACCTGGAAACCCAGCACACCACGGCAGGCGACAAGACCACCGACTACACCTACGGCACACCCAACAACCAGCCCCACCCTCTGGCCTCCACCACCGGCGCCAGGGCCGGCACCTACGGCTACGACACGGCAGGCAACACCACCAGCCGTCCCGGCGCCCAGGCCCAGCAGACCCTGACCTGGAACACCGAAGGCAAACTCGTCGGCACGTCCGAGCCTGCCGCAGGCGGAAAGCCCGCCACCGGCACCAGCTACCTCTACGACGCCGCCGGCGAACTCCTCATCCGCCGCAACACCACTGCCGACGGCGACACCGTCCTCTACCTCGGCGGTACCGAGGTGCGCCTCACCACCAAGGGCACCACCAAGACCCTGACCGGCACCCGCTACTACACCGCCGCCGGCCAGACCATCGCCCTGCGCACTGCCACAGCGGGTGTCACCGGCAGCAAGCTCAGCTTCCTCGCCGGCGACCACCACGGCACATCAAGCCTCGTCCTCGACGCCACCACCATGGCAGTCACCAAGCGCTACACCACTCCCTTCGGCGCATCCCGTGGGTCAGCACCGACGTCGTGGCCGGACGACAAGGCCTTCCTCGGCAAGCCTGCAGACAGCACGACTGGCCTGACTCACATCGGCGCCCGCGAGTACGACCCCACCATCGGCCAGTTCATCAGCGTCGACCTCCTGCTGGAACTCGACAAGCACCAAACGCTCAGCGGCTACAGTTACGGCGCCCAGAACCCCGCTACTTTCTCCGACCCGTCAGGCCTGGGCCTGGGTTGCGGTAGCGGTCCGAACCAGGACGGCTGCCCCACCAACCCGAGCGGCGGCCAGAGCGGCCAACCCGACAAGATCAACAATGGCGGCGGTGGCGGTGTAAATGGAACGGCAACTGCGGATAGTACGGGCATAGGCCCTAGTCCCAAGGACTATCAGTGCGGCTACATCGGTTGCAGTGGCGCTGTGGGGGTATCGGGCTACGGGCCCAATGTGGATGAGGCGTTCCGGAACGTAAAGACAGGATCTCCGGTCCCTGATGGCATCGACTGGCTCATGCAGAGGGCCAAGGAATTTCTGGGACTGGAGTCTTACGCCGCCTGCAGGAGCGGGGACCTCTTGGCGTGTGTCGACCTAGGCAAAGATGCACTGCTTGCGGCGAAGTGGAAGCTCGCCGGAAAGGTCATTGACGAGGTGTCCGACGCCGTCACGGGCACTACGGCAGCATCTTTCTGCCACAGCTTCCTGCCAGGGACCGGGGTGCTACTTGCGGATGGCACAGAGAAGGCCATCGAGGACATCCAGGTCGGCGACACGGTCGTGGCGACGGATACTGAGACAGGGGAAACTGTCGAGAAGAAGGTCGTCGAGACGATCACCACGGAGGACGACAAGGATTTCACTGAAATCACGGTGGTCGTAGACGGCAGATACTCCAGCATCGTGGCCACCGACACCCACCCCTTCTGGGTACCCGATACACGAGAGTGGGTCCCGGCAGGCGACCTTCATGCCGGTCAGTGGCTGCGGACCAGCGCTGGCACACATGTCCAGATCAGCGCAGTCGGCCATTTCACCAAGCGCCAGCGTACGCATGACCTCACCATCCAAGACGTTCACACGTACTATGTACTGGCCGGGGCCACGCCGGTCCTCGTTCATAACTGCAACGTCGGTGGGATTGCTGACGGGCTTCCGGCGCGTGCAAGTGGTGACCCCACGGTGGGGCAGGTCGTGAATATCGGCGACTCGGGCGCGTCTAGGGTGGGGGTTCCGTTCAAGAGCGGCCACTCTTCCTCTTCGGATGACATCAACCAGTTCCTCATGGATTCACCGGACATAGCGAATCCGGCGAGTGGGCCCCATGCGTCAATCACTCACGTGGAGACGAAGCTTGCTTGGCGTATGCGACAGGCCGGCGTAAAGTCGCTAGATGTCGTGATCAACCATTCTGGCGGACCGTGTACGGGAAGGTTCTCGTGCTCGTCAGCGGTTCCGGCGATCCTTCCCCAAGGTTCGAGTATGACAGTCTGGTTCAGAGGTGCAGCGGGTAGCATGCAGAACGTCACGCTCCATGGCCGGGCGCGGGGATGATCAGGAAAGTGAGGGGTCGTGTTTCTGAGCGTATTTTTCAAGGGTGAGTGGCGCTACTCCGAGAGTCCGGTCGAGACGTCACGGCTTGTCGTCGAAGTCATGGAGGGCTTGCAGGGGGAAGAGGAGGTCGGAGGCTTCTACTTTCCCGGGGAAGATGCCTGGTTCTGCATTGCTGAAAGACGGCATAGCGAAACCGAACCGGTGGCGGGGAGCAACCTGCGCGTGGCGATCAATCGACGTCATGGGTATGGGGCTCTAGTGTGGTTCGTTGATGAGAAATTCTCTAAAGAGGGAGGGGTTTATGATTCTGTTTGGATTTCCGACAATCCCGAACCTCCTGATTTCGATCCACGCGTTGTGTCGGATCCTGGCTATCCGCTCTTCCATGACTCGGCCAGTACTTTGCCGGTTTCCCGAATTCAGGCTGCGGTGGAGGAATTTTGTCGACTGCGTTCGGGGAATCGACCTGAGTGCATCCATTGGGTTGCCGGTCATATGAACGGGCAGCGCCTCGACCGGCCCTCCGTGGTCGAGATGGTCGAGGATCCGGAAATCGATTGGGACAGCCTTCGATAGGCTGCGTCCCACCGAGCCCGGTAGCACGGCTGGTCTACTCAGACGCCGTGAGCTGACGGCACCAGGACATATTTCTCCAGCAGATGGAATCCCCTGTCAGGCGGAGCCTGACAGGGGTGTTCAGATATGAGGCGAGGCGTTCGAGGATCTCGTCGGCGGTCTTGGTTCAGACGTAGGGCTTCGGATCGGTGTTCCAACGCGGCCGATACCGGCTGCGAAACCGTGGGTTTCTTCGCCGCGGTGGACGGGCTCCGCTTCGCGCCTCGCTTCGGCGCGGAAGGCGACGGGGCTGAGAGGTCGTTCTCTTTCCGTGCCGGGTCCAGTCCGTCCACTCCTGGGTGTGACTGTCTCGCCCATCGGTTCGGGAACGCGGCTGACCGGCCGGAGCGCCGGCCCCGGTACGGCTCGGACATGAGCGATGCGGAGTGGGCATTGGTGCGGGATCTGCTGCCGGTGCCGGGATGGCTGTCGGGTCGGGGAGGCCGTCCGGAGGGCTACTGCCACCGGCAGATGATCGACGCGGTGCGTTACTGAGGTTGAACTCGTGATGTCGCTGAGTTGCTCAGGTGGGTTTGATGGTCAGGCCGGTCTCGGCGAGGCAGCCGTCTATGAGGTCGCTGCGGTACTGGATGTGGCGTAGGCCGCGTCGGATGCGCTGGATGAGGTGTTCGGGGGTGCTGAAGGCGACGTTGGAGAGCCAGCCGCGTCGCAGGAGGGACCAGATGCCTTCGACGGGGTTGAGGTCGGGTGCGTAGGGCGGCAGGTAGTAGATGGTCAGCCAGTCCCGGGCTGCGGCGAACTCCCGCAGGTCGGCGGCTTTGTGGACGTTGAGGTTGTCCCAGATGAGCACGATCGGGCCGCCGAGTTGCTGGTGTGCGGCGATCAGCAGGTCCCGGTAGTCGCGCCAGGAGAAGCTTTTGCGTCCGTCGCGCCGGCCGTCGTCCCGGCGTGGCCGGTAGATCAGTCGGGACCGGTGGCCGGGTTTGTAGCAGGTCAGCGCGGCGATGGATATCCGTTTGCGGGAACGGCCGCGGACCCGCACCACCGGGGTCCGGCCGCGCTGTGACCATGTCTTCGCCTGCGGCGGCGTCATGGAGAATCCGGCTTCGTCCTCGAAGACGAGCCAGGCTCCACTCACCGCCGCGAGTCTTCCGCGCAGGGCCAGACCTCCTTGACCCACCCGGCCACCGCCTCGTCGTCCCGCTCCATCGCGCGTCGGGCCGGGACCTGGCACGACCAGCCGTTACGCACCAGCAGCTTGCGCACGCCCTGGACCGTGTAGGTGAGGTGGAAGCGCCGGCCGATCACCGTCTTCACACGGCTCAGGGTCCAGCGTTGGTCTTCCCAGCCGTGCGCGGCCGGCCCCTTGGCCAGCTCCGTCTCCAGCTGGGCGAACTGCTTCTCGCTCAGTCTCGGCAGCGACGCCGGTCCCTGTGACCGCAGAGCCCGCGGACCGCCCTCATCCCACATCTGCCGCCATCGCTGCACCGAGCGGACGCTGACCCGCAGGTCCTTGGCGATCACCGAGCTCGCTTCACCCTGGGCGAACCTCTCGGCCGCCTTGAGCCGTAACTCCTCGCGGAACTGCTGACGTTCGGCGGTCAACCCGCCCCCTTGTGGATACCGCATGCCCCGGTGATACCGCACGGGCGACGAGCCGTCAGCCCCTACGACTCCACGAGTTCAACCTCAGTAATCCGCTGGACCTCCCGGCGCAGCGACCAGATCGCCGCCTGCCTGGCAGAGCTGGAGCACGAGTACGTGACCGCCGTCGACGACGACGGCGAGCCACGGTTCCTGCCCGTGGTCTCCGAGCGGGCCCGCGCCAAGCTGAATGCCATGGCCGCCCGCAAGACCCGCCCGCCCAAGCGGAAGACCCGGCCGCTCGCGCAGCTGCGGGTCTGGTGGAAGGCGAGCGCGATCCTCACCTCCAAGGTCGCCGCCGACGTCATCACCTCCCTCCTCGAGCACGCCCGCGCCGCGGCCGCCGCGATTCGGGCCCGGGTCGCGGCCGTGGTCGACGTCGCCCTGGCGGCCGTCGACGTCACCGCGACGGTGTTCGTGATGAACGAGGGCGGCCGCTTCCACCGCCGGCACCTGCTCGCCGAAGCCCGCCGCCATCTCGCCCTCGTCCTGCGTGGCCGCCGACGCGACCCGGGCCTGGACGAGGAGATCGTGGCCGCAGCCATCTCCACCCACTGCCTGGACATCAGCGAGCCGAAGACCGTCTGCGGCCGGGAGGCCGGCTACCGCCTCTACACCGCCCGGTGGTCCCTGTCCGCCGCCCCCCGGCCCCCGCACCCGAGTCGGACCGGCATCCCCCGGCCGATCCCGGCGAGGCGGCCGAACCCCGGCCCCCCGGGCCAGGACGCGGGGGAGTGGGAGATCCCCCGCGTCCCGCTCCAGTACGAGCGCGCCGTCCTCGCCGACCTATCACGCCTTCCTGGAGGGCGCACCCCTGCCGGGCCGGGAAAACGGCTGACCTCGCGCCCTTGCGGCGGGTTTGTCCGGGTCTTGATCAGATAAGTGGAGAGTGCTTCTGAACTGCAACGATGGAACTTGTCGAGGTCCCGTCAGATGCAAGGAAAGAAGCACTCCAGGTGAACAAGCGTATCGGGTCGTATCCGCCTGTCTGTGTCCAGGGCGGTGGGGGTGAGGTGGTCTCGCAAGCCGGTGGGGTGCTACTGCTGGAGACCGTCCGCAAGGCCGGTTGGACACGGCGATGTCGGCGGCGATGACGCCGTGGCGCAAGTCGCGGACGTTGCACGACCCGGGCAAGGTCCTGCTGGACCTTGCCCCGGCGGTGGCAATGGGTGGGGACTGCCTGTCGGATGTGGCGGTGCTGCGGGCCGAGCCACAGGTGTTCGGGACGGTGGCCTCCGACCCCACCGTCTCCAGGCTGGTCGAGACCCTGGCTGCGGCTGGCTCACGCGCGCTGACCGCGATCCGCCATGCCAGGGCCGAAGCCCGTGAGCGGGTATGGAAGCTGGCCGCCACCGACGCCCCCGACGCCGGTGGCCAGGTCATCGTGGACATCGACGGGGTTCTGGTGCTGGCACACTCCGAGAAGCAGGACGCCACGGCGACGTGGAAGCGGACCTTCGGACACCAGCCGTTGGTCGCGTTCCTCGACCACGGGTCGGCCGGGTCAGGGGAGCCGGTGGCGGGGCTGCTGCGGCCGGGCAACGCAGGCAGCAACACCGCGGCCGACCACATCACCACGACGAGGATGGCCTTGGCTCAGTTGCCCAAGCAGTACCGGCGCGGCCGCCGCACCCTGATCCGCACCGACTCCGCAGGCGGCACCCACGAGTTCCTGGGCCGTGTCCTGAGCCATGAGACAAGGGGCACGGCGCAACTCCCCCGGTTCGAGTCTAACCTGGTGCCCCCTTGCCTCCTTGCTCGCCAGACGGAGAGCCTCCGTCTCACTCAATCCAGTCCTCGCAGCTCAGCAGCCCCCCGTCGACTAACTTCGCTGATACAGGACAGAGGACATCGACGGGAGTGGCGCCGCGCCTCCACCCGGTGCGTTTCTCCTTGACCTGAGCTCAGGTCAGGGAGAAACACAGCGCCTCCACCGTCTCCATCCGGGCCCACTTCACCGCACCGCGTCCACCCGGTGCGGCCACTCCCGCGCGCCGGCCGCACCGGTGCGCGCACCGGATGGACGTGGTGCGCACCGGATGGACTCGGTGTGCGCACCACCGGACCGGTGCGCACCGGGTGGGTGCGCTCCACCGCACCGGTGCGCTCCCACTCGGTGCGGTGGTGCGGTCAGCGGTGCAGGGCCACTACGTTCTCCACCGCCGCGCGGGCCCGCGCCACCTGTTCGTCGCGCAGCTCCTGCAGAGTGCGACGGCATCGGTCGGGGCGTCGGCGAGGACCTGGCCGACGAAGTGCGCGAGGGTGCGGGCGATCCCCGGCGCGGGGGCGTGCGTGGCCCACTCGCGGATCGCCATCAGGTAGAGGACGGCGGCCTCGTCCAGGACGAAGGAGTCGGCGCAGGGGTCGGTGTCGTCGGACAGCGCGGTCACGGGAAAGACGACCAGTTCCGCGATGGCCGGCAGCAGTCCCGGCACCTGCTCCGCCTCGGGCGCGAGCCACGAAGGACTCCCACCCGCACTTGTGCGACGACTGCAAGCAGAAGGCTGGCCCCGTCGTCAGCCCAGCGGCTGGCACGCAGGAGCGCCAGGAGCCGGCACGTGGTGAGGCCGGGCCGGACGACTTCTGGCCCGCCCCCCAGCGCCCCGTCTGCACCGAGTGCGGTGCCGCGTTCACCGACGAACGATGGAAGGCGACCGCGCGCGTCGGCTGGAGCCCCTCCCCAGCGAAGCGCCCGTCTCTGTGCGGCGACTGCGACCAGCGGTTCGAGTCCGACGTGGAGCAGACCTGGGGTGTGAGTCACCGGCAGGAGGAGCGCGACCAGGAGCAGGAGCCGGCCGTGCCCGAGCAGCCGGCACCGGCTGGCTCTCGCGCCTGCGCCGCTGAGCCGGGGCACGCCTCCCGACCAGCCGCGCTTCTCCTTCTGACAAGGACCAGCCCGGCGAATTGGATGGATACGACGGAGAAGGCACGTCATGCTGGAAGCGATCGATCCGGGGGGAAGCGTGAGCCGCGGGCTGACGGAAACTCTTGACGAGAAGCACCAGCGCTTGTTGGAAGCTTTCGTGTTGAGGGCCCGCAGGGTGGAGGAGCACTCGCTGGCCGCTGACTGGGACGCTCTTGTCGAGCTGACCCGCATAAGCATCAACGTCCGTGTCGACCGAGGCGAGGTC
>NZ_CP129137.1:7897500-8069256 GCF_030406905.1 Streptomyces sp. HUAS CB01 | reverse complement strand
GCAGGGCCGGATGGTCGGGAAGTGGGCCGCCGGGGGGTGGTGTGTCGAGGTGGCCGAGGGCCGCCTCGATCATGACGGAGGCGGGCGCATCGAGCGGCGCAAGGTGTGCTGGGCGGCGGCGTCCGGTCAAGGCGCGCAACCGGGCGTCCAGGCCGTCCCAGGCCGCCGCGCCGTTCGGGTCGGTGGGGCGCGGACCCAGCCCCGGCACGCCGGTGATGGTGTGGCGGGTGCGCCACAGTTCCACCAGCGCAGCCGTGGTGGCCCACGCGTGACGGCGCCCGGGGGGGGCGCTGGTCGGCGGCGGAGTCCCGAGCGGGGCGCCCAGGCGGGCGGAAAGCCTGCCAGGGTGTGACCGCGGTCGGCGAGCGAGCGGGCCAGGATGCGGAGGCGCTCGGAGAGGCGGCCGGCCCAGTGCCCGGGGGTGTCGGGATGGACGAGAGCGTGGGAGTCGGCCGTCCAGTCGGGAATTGCCCCGCGGTGGTAGGGGCGGTGCGGGGCGTGGTCGGGCAGGCGCTCACGGAAGCGGACCTCGGCATTGAGCTTGTCGGTGACGGCGTCGGCCCGGGCCAGCGCCGCACGCTCCGAGCGCACGCGCTGGTCGGTGGTGGAACGCCGAGTCTGCAGGGTGCGGCGGACCTGGCCCAGCGAGGTCGCACCGGGGACCGCGCTGTTGGTGGCCCGCTCGCGCTGGCCGCCCCTCCGGCCACCAGCAGGCGCACCCACCGGGCCCCGGGAAGCGACTGCCGGGCCTGAGACCGGACAACTGCTGCGGCGGTCGGTCAGGGGGTCGCCTCAGTGAGTTTGGTGACCTGCTTGGAGACGACGTCGGACGGGACGACGGCCTGGCCGTCGCGCCTTGTGTTCGCCGACTGGAAAGTCGCCAGGGTCGTGCCCACCCGCACTGCGGTGACCGTGACCGGTACCTTCAGCGGTTCCTCACCGTCCAAGGAGACCAGCTGAAGCAGTCGGAAGGACACCGACTCACTGCCGAGTCCGGGATCCGGCAGCGCAGTGACGCCCTCGTAGGCGAAGCCGTACACCGGGGTGAAGGCCGTGCAGGAACGCAGCGCGGTCCGCAGTCTGGCGATGATTTCCGCGGCCTGGTCCGGCGTGTAGGAGGCCAGTGCCATGGAGCCCCCGTGATCGCCCTCGAGGGCGCTCATCACCTGCCTGAGCCGGGCCTTGGGCGTAACCGGACTGGCCAGAGCGACCGCGTCCGCGACCGGCCGGCACACCGCCGGCATGACCGGTGCGCTGTCCGCCCGGGCCGGTCCGGGCAGCGCATCGAAGTCACGCCCAGGCAGATCCTTCCCCGTGACCGTCGCCCGCTGCAGAGCCTGCTGCCCGAGCACCTTGCCGCCCGCAGCCGGGGCAGCCGGGCGTGCCGGCTTCTCATTCGCCCGGGGCTCCTTGGCCTCCCCTGCGCAACCCGCCGCGAACAGCATGCTTGTCACGCACGCCGGTGCCGCTCCACGTCCGTACCACGGACGTCTCTGCCCCCACCCCATGGCCACCCCACCCATGCAAGATCACTGAAGAACCGTGAGTACACCTCGCTTCCCTTGTCACCGTCAAGCGAAGGACGCTGCCGCCGGGCGACCGACCAGCGCAGGCGGGACCGCGTCGTCCGACTGGTAGTGGTCGGCGGTCGGAGCCGCCGTCGGCCGTCAGTGGCCGCCCCTGACGCGGGAGCCCCTCACAGGGCAAGAAGATCACCGCGGGCGACTGCTTCCAGCCGAGTCGCCGAGGCCGAGTTCGGCCCGAAGGAGGCGTACGCACTCGCGGCGCGCACAGCCGCTGTCGAAGACGAGTTGCTCGGCCCTGTCGCCCGCGAGGCTGCGGCGCGGCCTGTCGTGCAGCGCCTTGCGCGCCCGAGGGGGGTCTCGTCGGTCTGCTGGGGGTGGTGGCGTGGCGGCCAGGCGAGCACGTCGGCCCGGGGCAGGGCCGTGCGGAGGTGCGGTCCGTCAGTCCTTCGGCCTCGCCGGCGCCTTGGCACAGAGGTACGGACGCGCGAGCAGCAGACCGATGCCGGTCGTGGCGATGCCGAGGTAGACCGGCGCGAGGTGGATGAAGTCGGTGTAGTGGATCGCGGCGTGCACCGCGACAGCCGGCAGGAAGCCGGCGACCGCGGCCGCGGCCAGGGTCCAGAACACCCAGGCCTCCCCCCGCCGCCAACCCCACGCGCTGAGCAGGATGATGGCCACCGCGGCGGCCATCAGGGCGCCGCCGAACCCTGCCCGGTCGTGGGCGACGAACGGCACGAGCCGGGGGTTCACGGATTGCAGTGTCTGCGTGCCGGCGCCGAGGAAGGCCAGGTCGGTCGGCACGAAGACACCGGTCAGACCGACCACCGAGATCACCGCTCCGCCGACGAACAGCCCCGCTCCCGTGACGATCAGCAGCAGCTGGCCGACCAGCGACCGCCGGCGTTGCGGCTCCGGTCCCTCGTGCGCCGGGCGCCACCGCGGCGCAGGCGGGGTCCGACGGACCGCGGCCACGAACATCGGGAACAGGACGATGGTGGTGGCCGTGTGCAGGGGTTCCACGAAGCCGGTGGCCAGAAAGTAGAACACGGTGGGAAAGCCGATCGCCCCCGAGAGCAGATACACCTCGCGGGCCCAGGGCCAGCCGCGTCTGATCCCGCCCCAGGCGAGGCCGGTGTAGAGGGCGCCGATCGCTACCATCGTGCCGGCCATCGTGATCCGGTCGTGCTGGAGGAAGTGCACGAGGTGGGGGTTGGCGGCATGCAGTTCGTGCACCGTCATGCGGAGGTAGTCGCGGTCGTACCAGAGCAGGACCGGCCCGAGCGTGATCGCCGCAGCACCGAGTCCGGCGCCCGTCATACCGAGCCCGACCAGTAGCGCCCACCACCAGGTGGGCCAACGGCGTGGATCGCGGCCGACGTCCCGCAGCCCCGGAGCGGGCGCGGTGGGCGTGGCTGCCTCGGTGACCCGCTGGAACCAGCCGGGTCCGGCCGCGACGAGCACCCGGGGCCGGGCGAGCACGACGGCGCCCGGCTCCTCGAGCGCGGCGGCCGCGGTGGTGACCGAGGGGTCGGACACGTGGACCACGTGCGGGTCGTCGCTGCTCGTGAACCCGTCGACATAGGGTTTGAGGGCGGCCTCGGCCTCCGGGTCGCAGGCGCGGACAACGAGTGGGATCGAGCGGCCGGCAGCGGCCTCACGTACGGTGTCGGCGTCGGCGGCCGAGACGGGCGCCACCTCGACGACACCAGCCCCGAGCGGGGGCATGGCGCGTACCACTTCGCGGGCGAGCGAGGGCGGGACGGATATGCCGAGACGGACGGTCACTGGAACCCCGGCGATGTCGCCGGCGAGCCCCTTGGGCGGATGGCGGTGGCCGAACCCCCGGGCGATCAGCCGCGCGCCGGCGGGACGGGAGCCGATCGAGGCGAGCAGGCGCAGGGCGGTTCGCTGCGAACGGCGCCGACCGATTACGGCAGCGGCCAGGCCGCGCAGCGGGTGATATGTCCAGTCGGGCATCGGTCGCTCTCGCTCTCCGTCGCGGTCAGCGGTCACCGGGCGCGGTCCAGCCGAGCACCGGCGTCATGGAACGCAGCGTCGCCCGCGTGGGCATCAGCCGGGCGGCCGTGTCGCGCAGCAGCACCGCGGGCGGCCACGACAACTGGCCGACTGCGCCCAGCCGGGCGGAGCGGCGCGCGACGGACTGGGTCCGCGGGCGGCGCAGCAGGTCGTACGAGCGCAGCGCGGCGGCCACGTCCGGGGTGTCGTCGAGGCAGTGGGCGAGGGTGACCGCGTCCTCCAGTGCCTGGCATGCGCCCTGGCCCAGGTTGGGGGTCATGGCATGGGCCGCGTCGCCCAGCAGCGCAACCCGACCGCGGACGAAGGAGGGCAGCGGTGGCAGGTCGTACAGGTCGTGTCGGAGCACCGTGTCCGCGGGGACTGCGGCCAGCAGGGCGGGGACGGGATCCGGCCAGCGCTCGAACCGGCGCAGCAGTTCTGTGTACTCGGACGGGCCCGAGGCAGCTCCCGCCGGGAGTGAGGCGGTCGCGAAGCAGTACATACGCCCTCCCGGTAGGGACGTGTAGCCGAACCTCGCCCCGCGGCCCCAGATCGCCGCGCCCTGGGCGGGCGTGTCGGTGAGGGGCTCGGTGACCATGCGCCAGGCGGTGTAGCCGACGTACCGGGGGCCGGCCGCGTCGGGCCACAGGGTGCGGCGGACCGCACTGCGCAGCCCGTCGGCGCCGACCACGAGATCGGGCCGGGACTCGCCCCCGCGGTGATCGACGACCGGGCAGCGGCCGCCGTCGCGGACCGCGGACACCTCACTGTCCGGCCGCAGACTGTCACCGGGAAGGGCCTCGGTGAGCGCCCGCAGCAGGTCCGCGCGATGCAGGACCACCAGGGGATGGCCGAAGCGGCGTGCCAGCTCCGCGTTGTCCGTGCGGGACAGCCAGCGGCCCTGGCGGTCGCGTACGCCGCCTGTGGCCTCGGCGGTGCCGAGCGCCCGGACGGCGTCGGCCAGGCCCAGCGCCTCCAGCGCGTGCAGCGCGTTCGGCCACAGGGAGATGCCGGCTCCGATCTCAGTGAACTTCGGGGCCCGTTCCAGCACTTCGACGCGCCAGCCCCGGCGATGGAGGGCGATGGCTGCCGCGAGCCCACCGATCCCGCCGCCGACGATGGTCGCGGCGCGCTGCGGCATGGGTCCTCGCTCTGGTTCGGGGGCGCCACCCCCGGTCAAGTGGCCGCCATGCGGTGCTCGAGCGGCATGCCATGTGAGCCAGGTCCGGCTGAGCAGCGCCTCATAGCAACATGCCGACAGGCGCATGTCAAATGCGGCGAGGAGCGGACCGGGCCGGGTTGGTATCGGTGGGTATGTCGCGGCGACAGATGGGGCAGGCGCCGGTTCGGACCATGAGGAGCATCTGCATCTCGCGGACGACCTGGTGAGGGCTCAGGCCGACGCGGTCTCCTTGGGGTTCGGGCAACCGGCTACCCGGCCCCCATCAACCGTCCAAGGAGCCGGCACCGCCCAGGACACCGTCTTGCCCTGGCCTGGAGTTCAGGCGTCGCGGAAGGCCACGTCCACCACGTGGGAGCACTCGGGAGAGCCATGTACGCCCCGAGTGTCCTTCGGCCTCCTCCGCACACGGATCCTGACCCGGGACTGACGCCCCCGACCGGTGCCACCGGCCACGAAGACCTTGTCGCAGCGTCGCGTCGTGCTTCGCCAGGCGTCCCCGCCAGGAACGAACCGAGCACGAGCTTTGCAGAGCGCAGGCCTGGAACTGCAGGGGGACCACCCTGTGATGGCTCCCGGCTCCACGCCGTGGATCCCGACCACGCTCGCTCTGCGGGATCGGCCGGCCGCTTGCTGCGAAACCCCCGTCCTCGTCCGAGTCCGGACTCAGCTCTCCCCGGTCAAGGCGCGGGGGTTCCTCGCGGGCACCAGCGGCGACGAGATGACGCAGGATGGGTGGACATCCGTGGGTGACAGCCCGCTGCTGCCGGCCGGTGGACGTCCGGTCGTCGGTGATGTCGTCGGCCGGAGCGGGTTCACCGCATCTCCCGTGGGCCAGCCGGGTAGGCACCGCGTCAACATGCACCGGCAATACCCGCAGCTTGCCGGAACATGGCCACTTCTGCACAACCGCTCCGGTCAACTCAGCTCGGGCGGCTGGGTGACGGGTCGGTTTCTGTCGGCTGTTCTGCGGCGGTCAGCCGGCGTAGACGCCTCTGACGATGCTGTCGCCGGAGTGGTCGGGTTTGCCGTTGTAGGGCTGGACGGAGACGTCCACGACGGAGTACTCGCTCAGGTCGATGTTGTCGGGGACGGGCAGGGTGGCGTGGCCGTCGGGGCCGAGGACGCCCATGGAGACCAGTTTGGTGTGGCTGCTGTCCATGAGCCAGACCTCGAAGTAGCCGGAGGTCTCGGGCAAGCCCTTGACGGTGATGTCCAGCGACCGTTTCCCGCTCTGGTCGGTGAGGCTGGCGTAGCCGGCCGAGCTGGCGCGCAGCGAATCGAGGGGCTTGCCGTCGGCGACGGTCTGGGGCGCATTGGTTTCGGTGTGGGTCGCCCACCAGGTGATGGCGCTGCCCGAGGCAGCGCCGAGAAGCGCGGCGCATGCCGCGAGAGCGACGGTGAAACGGCTTGCGCGCCGCAGCGTCCTGGGGCGGGTCACACTGAGGGGGCGGTCGTCGTCGCGCACTGAAGACTGAGGCTGGCTGGGAATGTGCAGTTCTGCGGCGATGGAGTCCCAGATGTCGTTCGGCGGCGTGAGCAGGTCGCCGTCTGGGACGGTGGATGTCGGCATCCCGGACACGACACGACGGAGGGTGTCGTACTCGCGGCGGCACGTATCGCATTCGTGCAGGTGGAGCGAGACGGTGGGGTCGGTGTCCTCTCCGAGTGCCATCATCGCGAGGGTTTCTTCATCGGTGTGCTTCACCGGTCCACCTCCAACCGTTCCTTCAGACGCATCAGACCGCGCCGAGTATGGGATTTGACCGTCCCTAGCGGGAGTCCAGCGCGCTCGGCGATCTGTGACTGGCTCAGGTCTTCGTAGAAGGCCAACTTCAGCACGAGTTGCTGTTGCTCGGTGAGGCTCTCCATCTCGCGTGTCAGCACGACATAGTCCAGCAGCGACTCCGTCACGGCCGTCGACTGCTCGGACATGCCTGCCGCCGTGGCAACCGCTTCGACATCGCGCAGGTGCCGGGAGCGGCGGCCGAGTGCGTCAGCCACCTTCTTGTGGGTGATGCCCATGAGCCAGGTCTTGAGAGATCCGCGGTGAGGATCATAGGTCTTGCGGCTGTTCCAGGCGCCGACGAACACCTGCTGGGTGACGTCTTTGGCTTCCTCGGCGTCTCCGATCTTGCGGGCCGCGATCGTGTAGACGAGTGCTCCCCAGCAACGGTAGGCCTCTTGCAGGCACGACTCGTCACCGTCGGCGAACCCCTCGCCTAGTTGGTCCTCCGACACGGTGGTCACGGCAGCAACATTAGCCGCAAGAACCTGCGCGCCGCCCCAGACTGCCGTCACTGCGTCACCTCGACGGCCGTGACGACGAGATTGTTCTGGTATCCACCATCGTCAGGCAAGTAGGGTCCTGCACAGGTGATCAGGGTCAGCACGGGCCGGCCGTCGCGTCGGAACGCACCGGAGTCGGCGAGAGCGGTCTTGCTGACCGTGCGGCGGGCGGTGATCCGGTACGCAACGGTGCCGCCGTCCTTCCGCCTGACCTCAACCGTGTCTCCCTTGCGCACCTCATTGAGGCCGACCAGGACACCCACACCGCGTCCCTCGGCGTCGACATGACCCACGATGACCGAGGACCCCTCCCCGGCACCTGGCACCGGTGAAAAGCGGTACCAGCCCACCCGGTCCGGATCCTCCGGCACCTGCATCTGCCCGTCGCCGGCCACGCCCACCGCCTCTACGGGGGCACGCAGCTCGAGCCGGGGAATCGACAGCTCGCTCGGCGGCGCCAAGGCCCCGGGGGCCCCGGACCGGCTCGCGGGCTGGGCAGGCTGAGGGCGCACCGCTGCGGGCGACTGGGGCTGTGCCGTGACCGAGGTGGTCGTACCTGGGTCCGAAGAACCGAAGTCGAGGGCGCTTGAGGACTCGTCGGGCCGGACAGCGAAGAGGATCGCTGCTCCAGACAGCAGGATGCCGACAAGGGCCGCGGCCGCCCCGAGTGTCGTGCGGTGCCCTGCTCGGGGCGTGCCCATGGTCGGTAGTCCTTCCGTGAGGGCCGTCAGGTGCATCCGCCGCGGACGGGCCGCAAGCAGGCGCACCTGACGGCGCAGGCAGAGTGGTGGTGTCGCGGGGTCAGCTGGCGTCGGCACGCCGGCGCAGCAGGAGTCCTGCGCCGACCAGGGCGAGGACCGCGCCCAGGGACAGGGCTCCCACCATCATGTTCTGGTTGTGGGCTGCGGCCTGGCCCGTCTCGCCGGCGGGGACGCCGGAGGGTGCAGAGTGCATGCCGCTGATGGTCTGGGTCTTGAGTGCGAGGTTCTTGTCGGTGGCGCTGCCCCAGGCGTAGACGATCGTGTTGCTGCCTTCGGCCAGGTCCAGAGTGGCGGGGCCGATCGCCACGGTGTCGGTGCCGGCCAGGACCACGTCGGCCGACACCTTGCCGGCCGCCACCTCGCCCTTGGCCTCCTTCGGGTTCTGCAGGTTCTTGAAGACCGCGGTGCCGTTCGCGCGGACGTCGACGGCGGGCGCCGCCGCGACGTGCCGGACGGTGACCCTCGCCTTGCCGGCGGGGACCTTGGACGTGTCGTTGACGAAAGCGTTGAGCGCGGGCTTGCCGTCGGCCGTCAGATGAGCCACCAGCGTGGCGTTCGCACCGGCAGGCACCTCGACCGTCTTCTCGATCGCCGGAGTGCCCTTCGGGCCTTCACCGTCCTTGAAGATCTTGATGTCGTAGGAGCCCGCATCCAGCTTCATCGGATCGGTGAGCGTCCCCGGCGCGAAGTCCGGCAGCAGTTCCTTGTCCCCGGCATAGACATCCACGGTCAGGCCGGGCACAGCGTGCAGCACCGACACCGTGGCCTGTCCGCCCGCCGCCTTCGGCTGCGCGAACGCAGGAGCACCAACGACGACGGACAGCACGACGGCGACGCCGGCGGCGAGAGCCGTACCTGCAGTACGAGCGGTCATACCCATCATCCCCATCATCCGGTCGAGAAGGTCTCGAACCCTGTTGTGGGAAGGCATTCCTCCAAACTCGGGAGATCGGTTTCACCCCGAGCCTGAATCTTCGACGACGCCCGCACAAGCAGCCTCGAACAGCCCCGCGGCGGACACGATCTCAGCCCGGCCAGCGACCAGCATGTGCCGCACGGTCCAGGCCGCCATCCACTCGAAGGGTTGAGGGGGGCGATGTCGAAGACCTGCCGACTGGCGGGGATGCCGCCGACGCCGGTGGCCCTCTACGGGCGATGTGGTTGATCTTGCAGCGCTGCGAGCCGGTACGGGAAAACGGCGAAGCCCCGGCCAGGGGCCCTCCCCTCTCACGCCGTACGACGCTGCCGCTACTTTCAGCGGCCCGGGCTCGCAGCCAGGCCATGATGCCCCTACGCTCCCCCTCCCGCGCGGCTTCGCGTTCGACTTCCAGCACGCCGAGTCCGCTCACACACCGGGAACAGGCCGCCCTCTTCAGGCAGGTCCCCGTCCTGGTTGATCCAGACCGTCAGCCGGGCGCTGCGGATGCAGCCGGGCGAGGGGAAGAGCGGGAGAAGGTGTCCACGACGAAGGCGACGTAGACGATGCCGGCGAACGTGGTGACGGCATCGAGGTCCCGGCCAGCTGCGGCCTGGAGGGCGACGGCAGCCCGTCTCCCGGTCCGCCCGGATCTCAATGACTCGAGAGTCATTGCCTCTGAAGCCCTCCCCCGCCCAGCACGGCACCTTGCCATACGGCGCCGATGTCACCGCGCCACCGGGATGCCCGCATGCGCGAGGTAATCAGCGGAAGGCTTCAGGCAGGTTTGCCGTCCATGCCCTCACGGACGAGGGCATGGACGCCCTCGGCGGCCCTTCGCATGTTCCACTCCACCAAGGGCTGCAACGCGTCGATCAGGGCTTCGCCTAGGGGCGTGAGGCTGTAGGTGATCTGGACGGGCGTGGTCGGGACCACGTTCCGCCTGATGAGCTCTTGGCGTTCGAGCTCCTTGAGCCTTTGGGAGAGCAGGCGGTCGGATATGCCGTCAATCATCGCGCGGTACTCCACGAATCGCCTGGCACCCTGGGCGGCTGCGCCCAGGATCGAGCCCGTCCAGCGGCGGCCTACGACTTCGAGAGCCTCCTGGAACCTCGGGCAGGTTTCGTCATGAATGGATCCGCGCTCAAGCTGTTGAGACATGCGATCACCCCTTAGCGGCTTACTAAATGTTAGCACCTTATGGGTCGTTTGCCGGGGTTCGGTGGCTGCCGCACTGTGATGACATGACTGACTACGGACACGAGCTGTCGTTCGGCTTGAGCCTCAACCCGACAGCGGATGCGCTCGAAGAGACCCGGCGGCTCGCACACCGGGCCGACGACGACGGCCTGGACTACCTTGCCGTCCAGGACCACCCGTACCAACCCGGATACCTGGAAACCTGGACGCTGATCAGTCACCTGTCAGCAGTGACAAACCGTATCTCGTTCCTCACTGACGTGGCCGACCTCCAGCTGCGACCCCCGACCATGCTCGCCAAGGCCGCCACATCCCTGAGCATCCTCACGGATGGCCGCGTGCAGCTCGGAGTCGGCGGCGGCGCCTTCGCCGATGCGATTGCTTCGATGGGCGGCCTGCCCCGGCGCGGTGCGGAGATGGTTGCATTCACCGAGGAGTCCCTCCTCCTTATGCACCAGGCTCTGGCCGGTGGCGTGGTGAGGATGCAGACCCCTCACCACGCCGTGACGGGTTACCGCGCCGGCCCTGTGGCGTCCGCGCCGGTGCAGCTGTGGCTGGGCGCCCAGAAGCCGAAGATGCTCGCCGTGACAGGCCGGGCGGCCGACGGATGGATCTCCCCACTAAACATCTACGTACCGCCCGAGCCCCACCCAGACCTCGGTCGAACGCCACGATCACCAGGAGGACACCGGCGCTGAGGAGGCCGCACGATGAGCGTGATGGACACCGCACTGCGTGAATCGCTTAAGACCCTGCGGCTGTCAGGGATGCTGGAGACCCTGGACGCCCGCCTCGCCCAGGCACACGGCGGCGAACTCGGCCATCTCGACTTCCTCCAGGTCCTCTGCCGGGACGAGATCACCCGCCGCGAGGCCGTCGCCTTCGAACGCCGCCTGCGCAAGGCCAAGTTCGAGCAGCAAGTCACCCTGGAGGGCTTCGACTTCAACGCATCCCCGAAGCTGCCCGCAGCCCAGATCCGCGACCTGGCCGCCCTGCGCTGGCTCCACGCCGGCGAGTCCGTAATCCTGTTCGGACCGGTCGGGGTCGGAAAGACACACGTCGCGCAGGCCCTCGGACACCTCGCCATCCGCCAGGGCGCCAACGTCCGCTTCGCCAAGACCAGCCGCATCCTGGCCGAGCTCGCCGGCGGCCACGCGGACCGCACCTGGGACCGGCGCATGCGCGAGATCGCCCGCCCCGACCTGCTGATCCTCGACGACTTCGCCATGCGTCAGATGACCGCCCCGCAGGCCGACGACCTCTACGAACTCATCTCCGAGCGGCAGGGCCGGTCCGTGATCATCACCAGCAACCGGGCGCCCAGCGACTGGTATCCCCTCTTCCCCAACCCCGTCGTCGCCGAGTCACTCCTGGACCGGCTGATCAACGCCAGCCACCAGGTCATCATGGACGGCCCCAGTTACCGGCCCAACAAGCGCCCCAAGAACCCGACCGACAAGCCGCCGACCAGCTAGAACGACCTTCTCGCACTCCAGCGTGAGAGGGTCGCCCACATGATCGAGCCCTGGGTCCTCAGTGATGGCACCGCGCCGGCATCAGCCGCAGCGGCGCTTGCAGTGCTGCGGGAACGGATCAGCACCGGACAGCTTGAAACATGGCTGACCAGTGCGTCCGGCCGGTCGCTGGCCTTCATCAGCAACACCGAGCGGGCCATGGTGATGCTGCTTGACGACGAGGACGATCCCGGCGAACACGCAATGGACCCAGGAGCCAGCGGCTCCAGCGACGGCTTCGTCCTGGAGAACGGACAACACGACGAGTATCCGAATCAGGACACACTGCCCCTGGCGGACGCACTTCAGGTCGTCGAACACATCCTGACCACGGGTGCCCCGCCGCCTCTCACTGCGTGGTCGATCGACCGCTGAAGAGGGGCGGCACCTGGGGAACTACGTGAACAGAGCCCCGGGGAATTACGCCGTCGTCGACAGGGTCCGGCCGCACCGGTGATGTTCGACGAACTCGGCGTTCGGGGCGAGCGCCACCGGCCGCAGCGCGCGATCGACTGATCCTGGTGTGGGGCAGCACCGGGCCCGGCAGCTGGTCGAACCCGACCGACCGCGGCAAGCCTGGATCGACTATCCACCTCATCACCGACCGAGACGGGGTGCTGCTGTCGCTGGGCATCTTTGGCGCCAACATGCACGACAGCCTCCGCCTGAAACCACTCGTCGGCGAGACCCCGCCCATCTGCTCACGGCGCAGCCCACGGCGGGCAGACGGCTCAGCAAGCTGCGCGGTGACGTGAAGCGGACCGTGTCCTGGCTGTCCGGCACCGTCGCTACAAGCGCAAGCGGGAACACTCTCTCGCCTTCACAGCCAACCCCGTGACCCTCATATGCCACCGCGCGGCAACGCCACCCCGGTCGCGAGGCAGGGGACATTGACCTCATGGATAACAGCCGGCCCGCCGTCCGCTGGTCCCCGACGCGACCACGGCCGACCTCGGCCAGCGGAGCGCCGTGCGCCCCCACAAGCCGCGCGGTAGCACGAGCGCGAACTGGTTCTCACCCATCCAGCGTCCGAGGCCCGTCAACGATGGCATCAGGTTGCGGGCTCCCTTCCGCACCAGCGACATCATCAGGACGTCCGTCTTGCCAGCCTGGGGAGACTCCGGCGCTCACGCGGGCGTCGGTTCGGCCGCCGGGGACACCTCAAAGATCTCCCTGTACCAGGGCGACCGGCTCCTCGGCAAGGACGTCAACGAACACATCATCACCGACGACGGCGTGGCACCCGAGCCCTGCCCTACCGCCTTGTACTCGAGGGCCGGCGGAATCTGCCTGATCGTCCGTACTCGACCCGCACGCGCACCGAGTGTGACTTCACTTCCGGCACCACGGACCACACGGCTTCCACGCCTCTGCCGTTGGTGCAGCTCGACTACGTGGTGCCCACCGACCTGTCCGGCAAGGCGCACCGGCGGACCGGGCTGGCGGTCACTCCCTCGCACATGGAGGGAGCCGCGGGCGTGGAAGCGATCCGCCCGGTGCCGCGGGAGATCTCAGATGACGACGGTGCCAGTGGCGCAAGACGACGCTACGGCAATCCGGCGGCGGCCGGAAGGCACAACTCGACGGCCCGCACAAGGCTCGTTTCGCAAGCCTGCGTACCACTGCGCATGACACGAAGGGAAACAGCATGAGTCAGACGCTGGCTCGCACTTCGGGTTGAAGTAGCGGTTTGAAGTGTGGTGATGAGTCGCTGGCAGTGGCGACTCACCACCAGCCGGCGTGTTCACCGCATGCAAGTGGACGCGACGGGCGCACGGTCCCCGCCGACCGGTTCCCCGGCCTCCCTGAAGCAGGCTCCGGCGTTCGCGATCGCGCCGCGTCCCGCACCGAGCATCCGGTAAGGGATCGGGTACGCGAGACTGCCACGGGGTCGTGCCGTCCAGGCCTGGGCGTTGACTGCGATCAGCGCGCCGAACACCGCATCCGCGGGCCTGACAGAGGCAGCGCCCAACTCCAATCGGCGGACGCGATGATAAGTGCCCTTGAGGATCTCCTGCGGATCGCCCGCCCACATCCGTCAGCCGCCGATCTCCCGTCCGGTGTACTAGTTCATGACTGGCGCCTGCCGCAGGGGGCAGAGGATGCCGCAGAACATCCCCGGCGAGATTTTCAGATCGAACCGGTCGACCGCGAGCACGGGGCCCGAAGCGCTGATCCGCGTCCGCCGCTTACGGGTTGGGCGGGATGAGCGGATGAGTGCACATGCTCCGCGATGGCGGGACGTGGCGACCGCCCGAAGCGCACCAACGAAAGCCCGCGCCGCCCATGGTGCTGCGGCCGCGCACCGTCCAGGACACCGGACGGTGCGTCTGCCGCGCGGTGAGCACGACGGGACTACGCCTGCCGGCCCCCGGGCTTCTAGCCAGCCCGCTATGGAATTCCCAGCAGGTACCCCAGGCCGCCGCGCAGGTCACGCGGTCGCGCACCGTGCTCCGTTCCCGACTGCCGTGCCGTAGCGGTTTCCAGCCGTCAGTCGTCGTCGGGGAAGCCGCCCTCAAGGGGGTCGAGCCGCAGACGCTGGAGGTCCATCCGGTGGATCAACCAGTGGTCGTTCACCTTGCGGTATTCCTCCTTGTAGTGTCCCCAGCCGTGGATGCCTTTGGGCGCCTCGCCGGGGCGACAAGGGAAGGTCACTATGTCTTCCATACCCCAGATTCCACGGGCCGTGTGGGTGCCGGTGATCTCGATCTCCGGCATGCTCACGCTGTGCACGCTCGTCGAATCGGCCAGCCACTCCCGGGCGAGGGAGACGAACTCCTCGACGGACTGATCGTCGCCCCCGAGGGTGGAGCGAGCAGCGTCGGTAAACAGGGCCCGCAGACCCTCCCAGTTGCGCGTGTCGACGAAGCGGCAGTAGCGCGCCTTGAGCTTCTTGATCTCCTCGATGTCTGACAGCGTCTCTTCGGACATGGCATTCTCCGTCGGTGTTCTGATGTCTTGGCTCAGCAGAGTGGGATTTGTCGACTTGATCGCCGCCCTGACCCCGCCATTCACGATGATCTTGGCTGCAATGCGGCCAATCCCCCGGTTCAGGTGAGGCTCATCGAGGCCGACCAGTTGATGTCAAACCATGAGACTCACGCGCTCGTTCACACCGAGCAATGTCTTGCCATAGACCTCCAGGCCGACGGCGGGGATCAGCCCGGCATGTCGTGCCGCGGTGTTGGCGTCGCGCCAAATGCGCTGCAGAATGCTTGTCTCGGCAAAGGCGGAGGCTCCGTGCGCGTCCAGCAGGATGGCTATGGCCTCGATTATCTGCCGAGCCGCGTAGCCCGCCTGGGCCCTCAGCCGGGTGCGCGCTGGGTAGTCCAACGGACCGGCTGCGGCGGCCTGGTCGACCTGGACAGTCGCCTGGTGTGTATGCAGCCGGGCCGTCTCGATCTTCATCGCGGCCTCGGCCACCTGCAGCTGAATACCCACCGAGTCCGATTGCCGGCCGTGGACGGTGAACGACAGTGGCTTGGAGGCGGCAGCGTGCACCACAACGTCCAGAGCCGCTTTGCCCAGTCCAAGCAGCGGGCCGAGCAGGCACAGCAGCAACATGGGGCCGAAGGAAGCGCCGTACAGGACCTCCTCGCGGGCCGTACGCGGGTAGTGGCCCTCCGAAGCTGCCGGAACAGACAGGACTCGGTGCTCTGGAACGAAGACGGATTCACCCACGAGGGTGTTACTGGCGGTGCCCCGCATCCCGGCTGTATGCCAGGTGTCCTCCATGACCAGCTGTGACGCGGGAATCAGCACCAAAGCCTGATCTGCGACCGCACCGTTGTCGTCCTTCAACAGTGCGCCGACGGCCGCCCAGGTTGCGTAAGGAGCACCGGAGTTAGACGTCGTCTCATTTGGTGAGTCTGCGATAGCAGATGAGGGTGCAGGCAATGCTGGTGAAGGCGAGGAAGTGGTCGGCCTTGCGCTCGTAGCGTCGGTGGAGGCGGCGGCAGCCGGCGAGCCAGGCCATCGTCCGTTCGACGGTCCAGCGGTGGCGGCCGAGCCGCGTGGACGACTCGATGCCCTTGCGGGCGATGCGATGGGTGATGCCCCGTCCGCGTAACCATCGGCGCAGGTGGTCGTAGTCGTAGCCCTTGTCGGCATGGAGCTTGCCCGGTCGGCGCCTGCGGGGCCCGCGTCGGGAGCGGATCGGCGGGATGCCTCGGACGAGGGGTTCGAGGGCCTGGCTGTCGTGCAGGTTGGCGCCGGAGATGCCGATGGAGAGGGGCAGACCGGTCCGCTCGGTGATCAAGTGTACTTTCGAACCCTTCTTGCCCCGGTCGACAGGATTCGGACCTGTCAGGTCCCCCCTTTCAGGGCCCGCATGTTCACCGAGTCGATCGCACACCGGCTCCAATCCAGCTCGCCCCGCGCGCCGAGCTCGTCCAGCACCAGGCGATGGAGCTTGGCCCACACCCGCGCCTTGCTCCACTCGGTGAACCGGCGATGGGCCGTCGGCCCGGACGGGCCGAACGATGGCGGCAACTGCCGCCATGTACAGCCCGACGTGGCCACGAAGACGATCGCCGCCAGCACCTCGCGGTCCCCGTACCGTCGTCGGCCGCCACCCTGCGGCCGCGTCGGAGCAGGCGGCACCACCCGCTCGAACAACTCCCACAACTCATCCGGCACCAGACGCTCCACGATCCCCACGACCGCAGACTATCGAACAGGCCAAATGAGACGACCTCTTAGGCCCGGATGGCCTGGTTGCCCCTGGGTGCGGTGGCCGCATCGACCGTCCGGTGGAGGGGGAGACGAGCGCGCCCAGGTAGTGCTCGGCCATCTCATTGCCGATGTCGCGGGAGATGAGGGCCTCGGCCCACGCGGTGAGCGCTGCGGCCCGGACCGTGATGTCGTACTCCTTCTGCGCCGTCTCGATGGTCTTGCGCAGCGGCTCGTTGGGCATGTTGTCCACGGCGCTCAACTGGGTCGGCACCAGCAGGTCGCCACCGATCGCCAAAGCAGCCGGGTCGTACTCGACAAGCGCGCAGTCCTCGTAAGAGGGGGCACCGGAAAGATGTTCTGGTAGGGCGTGAAGTACCTGGCCTCGTCCAGCCCCACTTCGCCGTCGGCGTGTGCTTGAGGTCTTGCGGTTCGCTTGGGCGAGTTCGGCCGGGTAGACCGTCGGGCGCCATCCGGTGTTTGCGAGAGGCTGAATGAGAGCCACTCGGGCAGACCGAGTGAGAGCCATTAGTGAACTTGTGAATTCAGCTGTGGCTGCTTGTAGATTCACTCGAACATGCGTGGGGGCGTGGAACGGTTGGCAGGCTGACGGCTGGCATCGGCCGGAATGGTTGCGCACGCCTCCGCTGGACGACACCACCTGGCTACTGAAGGGACTCAAACCAGGCAGCTACCCCCAGCGAATTCCGCAGCTCGTCTTCGAACAGTTCCGGGCAAGCCCGCGTGAGGACGTGGCGGATGCGAACGGCTTCCTGGATTGCGGCCAGGCCCTCCTCCTGCCGCCCCACCTTCCCAAGGTTGATGGAGAGGCTGTGCAGGGACTCGGCGAGGCCTGGCAGGTGAGCGTCCGGGTACGCCTGGGCGAGAACGCGGATGTAGCGCAGGGCCTCCTGGGCCTCGGCCAGACTCTGCTCCCACTGCCCCACCTCCCACAATAGTCGCGAGAGGTTGTTCAGGGACCTGACGAGATCGAGAAGGAAGGCGTCCGGGTCCGCTCGGGCGAGCACAGAGAAATGACAGGCGGCCTCCTCGACCGCGGCCAGGCCCTCCTCCCAGCGCCCCGCCTCCCCTAACTGGAGGGAGAGGTTGTTCAGACCCATGGCGAAGCCAGGCAGAAAAGCGTCGGGATTAGCCTCGGCGAGAACACGGTCGATGCGGATGGCCTCCTGGATCGCGGCCAGGCCCTCCTCCTGCCGCCCCATCTCCCCCAAGTAGACGGAGAAGAAGTCCAGGGATGCGGAGAAGTCAGGCAGATGGGCGTCCGGGTTGGCCTCGGCCAGTGTGCGGAGGATGCGCACGGCCTCCTCGATCGCGGTCAAGCCCTCTGTCTGCGGCCCTACCTCCCTGTACCGGGTGGAAAGGTTGTGCAGGGATCGGGCGAATGCTGGCAGGTGAATGTTCGGATTCGGGTCTGCCTGGGTGAGAACGCGGTAGTGGCTCACGGCCTCCTGGGCCGCGGCCAGGCCCTCCTCGTGACGCCCCACCTTCCCCAACCCGCACGAGAGGTTATCCAGCGACATGGCGAGATCGGCCAGGAAGGCGTCCGGGTCCTCCTCGGCGAACGCGCGGCGGATGCGGACGGCCTCCTGGATCGCGGCCAGTGCCTCCTCGTGGCCCCCTACCCCCATCAACCGGGCGAAGAGGCTGTTCAGGGACATGGCGAGGTCGGGCAGGAAGGTGACCGGGTCCTCTTCGGCGAGCGCGCGGCGGATGCGGACCGCCTCCTGGATCGCGGCCAGGCCCTCCTTGTGGCGCCCTACCTCCCCCAGCCGGAGGGAGAGGTTGTGCAAGGACTGGGCCAGGGAAGGCAGGGGGGTGTCCGGGTCCTCTCCCACGAGCTGGCGGTACCGGTCGGTGATGGCCCGGGTGAGACGGGTACCCGAGGGGGCGAGGCGGCTGCTGAAGTTTGGCCACAGGCGGGAGAAGGCGGTGAGATCGTCGAGGGGAGTGGCGGGGTCCGTGGCAATGACGTCGAGGGCGGTGATCAGGGGCTCGGGATGGTTGGTCCGGGTGGCCGTGGCGATGATCTGGCTGGCGAGTTCTTTGTGGTGGCGTGTGCACAGACCCGTTAGGTGGGTGTCGAGCCGGCCGTGGAAGACCCGGTGGGCGGCGGCACGGCTGTAGAGGGTCAGTAGCTGGGCTGTTTGTGTGTCGTCGGCGCCGTGGAGGAGGTGCTCGGCGAGGGCGGGGCCGGCGTCCAGGACGCGCCCGATGTGGCGTTCGGCGAGACGGTCGGGTTGGAGGCTGCCCCAGGACCCGCCCGGGGCGGAGGGCGGGTAGAGAGCGGCGATCCAGGCAGTGACGGAGTCGCGGAGGTCCCGGGCCTGGTCGGCGAGTGCGGGGAGTCGGCGCCAGGTCTGGTCGAGCTGTTCGCGGTCGGCGGCGCCGACCAGGTGGGCGGCAGCGAGCGCCGTCTCTAGGGAGGTTGGGCTCAACCCGGGTGACAGGCCGCAGGTGGCGGCAGTCTGGTGCCAGTAGCGGCTCTCGTGGCCGAGTAGCCGGTCCTCCACGCCCTCCGCCCCCTGCGGCACCACATTGCCCTCGGCACGTGCTGACGATCCCGCCGGTGCGACGGTGTCGAGGAGGTCTGCGAGAGCGGTCATGTGGAGGGTGAGCGCGTTGCCGTAGCCGTCGTCGTCGAGCCGGGGTGCTGAGAGACCCTCGGCCTTGGCCGGCCAGTCGTCCCGGGCGCAGCCCTGCACCTGAGGGAGGGCGATGGCGAGGGCGAGGGCGGCCGCGCGGTATGCCTGTGGCCTGTCGGTCGGCTGCTCTTCCAGCGGGGGCAAGAGACGGGCGGGGGCGGTGCCGAGGTAGTCCTCGGCGAGTCGGCTGACGGTCTTCGCGCGGGCCCACCAGTCGCCGTCGGTACGGGCCAGCAGCAAGACCTTGAGCGGTGTGGTGCCGGGGTGTTCGGCGGCGGCCTCGATCAGGGCGGTGAGCTGCTCGAGGCGGTTCTCGGCGTAGTCAAGGATGACCAGGAGGGGTTTCGCCGCATGCCGGATCTCCCGCAGCTGGTCAGGGGAGGCGCCGGGGCGCGGCCACAGCACGGCCCAGCTGTCTTCGGCCAGGAGGCTGGCGAGCTGGTGGGCGAGGCGGGTCTTGCCCTGTCCGCCGGGCCCGTGCAGCAGCCACGCCCCGAAGCCGGCACGAGCGCACCACGACTTCAGCTCGTTCAACAGATCCTCACGACCGAGGAAGGGGACGGTCTGTCGCCCGGCCTGCAGCAGCGCCGCGGGCGAGGCCAACCCGTCCGGGGGCGTGGTTGCCGCGACATCGGCGAGGTTCTGGAACTCCACCGCCTCCAGGCCCTGCCCACCGCCGCTGTGTTCGGCGAGCGCGTTGCGGAAGGCGGGGTTGTGATGCAAAACGTAGGCGGGCACGACGTTGAGCTGCCCGTGCGCGGAATGTGCCCGGTCGGCGGCCACTACACCGATGAGCAGGCGATCGCAGACGACCGCTGCCCCGGACAGGCCACCCCACGGCGACGGCGAGCCCGGGCGCGACCACTGCGGGGTGTCCCGGGGCAGGTACATCACGTACTTGTTGCCGACCATCCCGGTACCCGGGTTCACCTCGCCCCGAACCTGCTCGGTTTCAGGGCTGTCGGTTTCAGAGCTGCTCTCGGACCGTAGGGTGTTGCCCACAGGGGCGTTGGCAGTAGCCACCGGGCGCTGGGCCACGTCCGGGAGGCCCCAGGTCTCACAGCCGGTGCCGGGCCGGTCGGTCACCAGACGCCCCCACCGCACCGGCCCTGACGGCGCCCGCCACAGGGGATCGTCGTCGACCAAGACCAGCGCGGCGTCGTCGCGGCCGTCCGGCGCGCCGCACCATACCACCCGCCCGTCGAACGTGCGATTGCCCCCCGGCTGGAACACTTCCACCCGCTCGCCCACCCGGGTCACAAGGTGCGCCGACGTCAGCACCAGCCGCCCGCCAACCGCGTACCCCGAGCCGGGATGCCCCTGCCAGGTCACCCCCATCAAACGTGCCCGCTCCACCCCTCAGCTCCCCATAAAGTGCGGCATACCTGGCGTCCCCCGGCCAGGGACGGATGGCCTTACCCAGCGGTGTCTGTGTCAGTCCGGAAGACGGTCGGAGTTGTCCCCCGGGCCGGACGGGCGTCCCGATGCACCGCTGACCAGCAGGTCTCCGCCGTGAACGTTCCTAGGCGTCAACGTGAACGACACCCGATGCGTGCGACCGCGCGACACCCTCGCCTCCGTGCCGGCGCCCACAGCCCATAGCTTGAACCCGGCCGTCGCCTTCGCGTCCGCCCGCAACTCGACCTCGAACTCCATCGCCACCGGCCCGACCGCGAACACCACATCCGCATGGTCTGCGCCCAACGCCGCCGCCGCGATCAGCTCGTCACGCACTGCCGCCACCGCATCTACCAGCGGAATGTCCACCACACCCACCCCATGACCTGAGCAGTCATCACATCAACACGGATACCGTAGAACCATCGCTAAACCCCCCGCAGCCAAACCCGCCAACTTCCGGCCCAGCGAACACGCCCACCAACACCGAGCGCCCACCACCTCGGAGAGCCGACCAAACGGACCAACTCCTACCCCGCCGCAGAAGACCACCGACCTCCAGGACTGGCTCCCGAACCCACCGCCGGAATGGCTCCCAAACAACCACCGACCTGTTCGTTCGTTCCAGTACGGTGTCACGATGGCCGGCCGCTGACGTTCGGGCCACACGTCCACGCGTGTCGTCCTAGCGGATGGGCCGCGATGCGAAGAAGCAGCACAGCTCCAGCAGTCCATGCCTGGACTACCCCGTGACGCTGGACACTCGTTGCTTACGCTGCGAGGGCGTGTTCTTGCTCGTGTCGCTGTCGGATCTCCCGTGGGGTGAGGTACCCCCAGGCCGGATGCTTCCGCAGTCGTCTGCGGTTGTAGAAGGTCTCGATGACCCTGTTGCGGGTCTCTCGATGAAGGCGAAGATCTCCGCGCGGGCAGTGGTCCGGTCGGGCCAGCGGCGGGTGCCGATCTCGTCTTTGAGCAGTGCGAAGAAGCTCTCGGCGGCGGCATTGCCACAGCACGATCCGGTTCGGCCCATGCTATGCCGTAGTCCCAACCTGCGTAATTCCCGGCGGAGTTCGTCAGAGGTGTACTCCGCTCCGCGGTCCGAGTGCACGACGCAGCAGGGCTGGAGCCGGTCGCGTCCGACGGTGATCGTCAGCGCGTCGACCACCAGGGAGGCGCGGCGGTGATCGGCCATCGAGTAGCCGGCGATCTCGCGGGTGGCCAGGTCCAGCCAGGTCGCCAGATACAGCCAGCCCTCGTCGGTGGGGATGTCGGTGATGTCACCGACCAGTTTCCGGCCCGGGGCGTCGGCCGTGAAGTCGCGGCCGATCCGGTCTGCGGCGGGCACTGCCCTCTTCGCCGGACGGGTCAGCGACCGGCGCTTGCGCCGGGTGACCCAGGCGATGTCGCGCTGACGCATGATCCGCTCCACTCGCTTGCGGTTGACCCGCCGGTCCAGCCTGCGCAACTCGGCATGGATCCGCGGCACCCCGTAGGCGCACCGGGAGGCGATGTGCAACCCGGTGATCTCGTGGGCCAGGGCGTCGTCGGCAGTCCGGCGGGCGGCGCGGGCCTGCTCGCCGGCCAACCAGGAGTAAAAGGAGGACCGGGCCACCTTCAGCAGTTATGCGATTATGACACTCATTTTCAATAGCGGGATTGTGGGGAGCGCCTCGCCATGGGGTGCGACTGAAGCAGCAACACCGCCGTTTAACACATCACCAGTCCAACTCGCCGTGGCCCAGCTGCCGAAGAAGTACCGACGCGGACACCAGAGGTTGATCCGTACCGATTCCGGAGGCGGAACGCACGAGTTCGTCACCTGGCTCGCCCGGCGCGGCCGGTGGCTGTCGCACTCGGTCGGCATGACCATCACCGGCGCCATCCACCAGGCCGCCCTCAAGGTCCGCCCGCCGGGTGGCGGTGGCCGTCGAGCCGGACGGCGGGGATCCCGCCCGCACCCCGGCGCTCAGTCACGCTGTGAGAAGCTTGGGCGCCGTACTCGACCGCTGCCCGGAACCCGCGTCCACTGCAGAGCCGACCGGCTCGTTCGGCGAGATGCTCACCACGCTCAGCAGGTGCTGGTGCGAGCTGGCCTCGTACAGCGGACGCAACGCCCGGTGTCCGCCGCCGGGTGCGTCGGGCACGGCGGGCAGCAGCATCACCGGCAGGGTGTCGTCGAGGCCGAGCAAGCTGTGTGTGACGGCGATCTGCAGACAGTGCGGACAGGCCGGCGAGAGGTGGAGCCGGTAGCGGTGCTGCGCGGGGTAGTAACCGCTGCGCGCGTCACAGCCGATCCTGTTCCGGAAGGACGGCACGGCGGTCGGGGATGTGGCGGGCATGCGTCTCCCTGGAGTGCTCGGTCACAGGCATACGGGCACACGGAGGCGACGGCACGCGGCGGCTTCGGCACGGCCGGGGCGGCGGTACTTACGCGGGAGGGTCAGGCGTGAACGGGGGCTGGGCCGCCGGCGCGCAGGGAACTTGCCGCACTGCACACACGCACGAGGTCGATGTGGCGGCGGGACGTCAGCAGGGGCAGCCGGCGGACGGCGGTACGGACAACGTCACTGCCGGGTTTCAGCGCAGCACGGCCCATGATTCCCTACCAGTTCACTAGGATTCCTGTAGTGGAGTGTCGGGCCGCGTCCAAGCCGCGTCAAGAGGGCCGGTCATGCCGCACCGGGACGTCTCACCACGCGAGAGGGTCCCGGGCCCGCCGGTGCGGCAGGCCGCGCCGGTCTCGCAGGCGGCGAGCAGTGCGGGGACCGCCTCGACAGCGGTGCCGGTCACCGGGGTGTCCGCGCCGTACCGGGGGCGCGCGCTGAGCCGTACCGGCGAAACGGTGGGCAAGCCCTCGACCGGGGTCAGTCCCTCGGGGTGCTGGCCGCCGGGCACGGCGAGCAGCGCTGCGCCGAGCCCGGCGGGCGGCGTCCAGGACGCCCTTCCTGCTGCCGGCATGCCACTCCCAGCGGCGAGGGCCCTGGCAGATCTCCCCTCCTGCCTGCCGAAAGCCCAGGTCAGCGGCGCACTCGGCGATGTGTCAGGTGGCGCAACAGTTTCGCAACACCACTATCCCTACCGGATGGGTATGGTTCCGGCCATGCCTCCGACCGACCGCATCCGAGACCACGTCGGCCAGGGCGCGACCACCGTAGCCGCCCACCGCGCGCGACGCCGGCTGCGCGCGGACCGGGCACGCCAGCTCGCCGACCTCCTCCGCCACCAGATCCTCGCCGACGGCTTCCCCTCCGGCGCCCTCCCCCACGAGTCCACCCTCGCCACCGACTACCGCGCCTCCCGCAACACCGTCCGCGAGGCCCTGGACCTCCTGCGCGCCGAAGGCCTCGTGGAACGCCAGCCCGGTGTGGGCACCGTGGTCGTGGCCCGCAAGTACCCCCACGGCCTCGACCGCCTGATGGGCCTCGCGGAAACCCTCCACGAGCACGGCAGGGTCACCAACGAGGTCCGCACCATGGGCCCCGCCCCGGCGCCCCTCCCCGTCGCCGATCGCCTCCGCGTCCCAGCGGGCACCGACGTCCTCTACATCGAACGCCTTCGCCGTCTGAACGGCCTGCCCCTGTCCCTGGACCTCACCTACATCCCCCTGGACATCGGCACCGCTCTGCTCGGCTGCGACCTGGAGAACACGGACGTCTTCCGCCTCCTGGAAGCCGTCACCGGCCAGCCTCTGAGTCACGCCGAGATCACCCTGGAGGCGGTCAGCGCGGACGCCCACTCCGCCGCCGTGCTCCAGGCCCCACGCGCTGCAGCCGTCCTGATGCTGGAACGCCTCACGCACCTCGCCGACGGGCGACCCGTCGACCTGGAGTTCATCCGCTTCCGCGGCGACCGCATCACGATGAGCGGCCTGCTGCACCGCTCCCTCTGACACCACCTCACTCAAGCACCTTCCTGGAGACAGCCATGCCCTTGGCGCCCCAGCGGGCCGACGTGCCCGTGACCATCGACGAGTCGAAGTGCATCGACGGCTGCACGCTCTGCGTGGACATGTGCCCGCTGGACTCCCTCGCCATCGACGTCAGCAGCGGGAAGGCGTACATGCACGTCGACGAGTGCTGGTACTGCGGCCCGTGCGCGGCCCGCTGTCCCACCGGAGCCGTCACGGTCAACATGCCCTACCTGCTCCGGTGAAAGGCGCCACCACCATGAAACGCACTGCAGTCGCAGTATCCGCGGTCGTCCTTCTGCCCCCGCTCAGCGCCTGCGGCGGTGACGCCGAGGCCGGCGACGGCTCCACGGTCACCGTCACCGTCGGCTACCAGTCCAAGACCATCAACACGGTCACGGCCGGCACCCTGCTCCGCTCCCTCGGCTACTTCGAGAAGCAGCTGAACTCGCTCGGCGACGGCGTCACCTACAAGGTCGCCTGGCAGGACTATGCCACCGGTGCCCCTATCACCGCCCAGATGACCGCCGGAAAGATCGACATCGGGTCGATGGGCGACTTCCCGCTGCTCATCAACGCCGCCCGCGGCAAGCAACTCGGCCGCCCCACCCATCTGGTCTCGGTCACCGGCTACAACCTGCGCGGCGGCCTGAACACCATCGTCACGGCGCCCGACTCGGGGCTCACCTCCCTGAAGGACCTGAAGGGGAAGAAGGTCTCCACGAGCGTCGGCTCCGCCGCCGACGGCACCCTCGTACGGGCCCTGCAACGCGCCGGCATCGATCCCGACAAGGGCATCGAGAAGCTCAACCAGCAGCCCGCGGTGGGTGCTTCGGCCCTCGCCGCGGGCAGCGCGGACGCGCTGTCGCAGTTCGTCGCCTGGCCGGGCCTGCTCGCCCACCAAGGCAAGGCGAAGGCCTTGTACGACGGGGCGCAGCTGAACCTGCCCACCTTCCACGGCGTCACCGCCCGCGAGGACTTCGCGAAGGACCGGCCGACCGTCCTGGAGGCGTTCCTCAAGGCCCAGGCACAGGCCACCGACTACCTCAACGACCATCCCGTCACCGCCGCCGAGAAGGTCGCAGAGGCCACCGGTCTGCCCGCCGAGGTCGTCTACCTCTACAACGGCGCCCACGGCATCGCCACCTTCGACCCGGCCCTCAAGCCACAGCTCGTCTCCGCCCTGAAGCAGGACGTGTCGATCCTGAAGTCCGCGAAGCTGACCGGCGACGTGGACGTGGACTCCTTCGTCGACGACCAGTACGTGAAGAAGGCCCTGGGGACGACGTACGCCGAGCGGCTCGCCGCCACGCCCCCGGCCGCCGCGAGCGAGGTGTGGCCGAAGGGCTCCGGGCAGACGCGGACCTTCAAGTCGCCCGCCGAACTGCTGAGTTACGTGTCCGCCCATCGCGACACCATCCGCGCCGCCTACGTCCCCGACGCCACCACCGGCACCCTGTGGTTCGCGGACAAGGCGGTGTGGGTGGCCGACGGCGAGAAGCTGCTGCCCTTCGTCGCACCGGCGACCGCGCAGGCCTACGTCGACGGTCACGGCGGCGCGAGCGTCGTCACCTATGCCGAGGCGCTGGAGCGGGCGTCGTGACCCGGTGCGCGCTGCGCGGGCTGTCCCTGGCCGTCGGCCTCGGCCTCTGGCAGCTGCTGACCAGCCTGAACGTCGACGTCTGGCTGCGCTTCTCGCAGTTTCCCACGGTCACCGACGTGGCCCGCGCCTTCGCCGACCGGCTGTCCGGTCCCGACTACTGGACGGATCTGACCGACAGCCTCACCCGTATCCTCACCGGCTTCCTGCTGGCCACAGTGCTGGGTGTGGCCACGGGTGTGCTCGTGGCCCGTTCACGGCTCGCCGAGGACCTGCTCGGCCCGCTGCTGGAAGTCGTCCGCCCCATCCCGGCCATCGCCCTGGTCCCCGTGGCGATCCTCCTGTTCCCCTCCAATGAACAGGGCATCGTCTTCATCACCTTCACCGCCGCCTACTTCCCGGTCCTGGTCTCCACCCGGCACGCGGTGCGCGCACTGACCCCCGTGTGGGAGGAGGCGGTGCGCACCATGGGCGGCGGCCGGTGGCGGATCCTCGGCTCGGTCGTCCTGCCGGGCGCGCTGCCCGGCATCTTCGGCGGCCTGTCGGTCGGCATCGGCGTCTCGTGGATCTGTGTGATCTCCGCCGAGATGATCTCCGGCCAGTACGGGGTCGGCTACCGCACTTGGCAGGACTACACAGTCGTCGACTACCCCGGCGTGTTCGTCGGCATGGTCACGATCGGCGTGCTCGGCTGGCTCACCTCTACGGCCGTCGAACTGCTGGGCCGCCGCCTGACGCACTGGCTGCCCCGCACGTCGTACGTCCCCGGCGGACGGCCCCCGCGACGGGTGCGCGGCGCCACCGCCCTCACGCCGGCCGGACCCGGTACCAAGGAGAACGTGCCCCATGACCAGCTCGTCTGACGTGCGTTCCCCCGCTCACACCGGTGCGGGACTGGCCCTGCGCGATGCCAGCCTCGGACGGCCCGGCGCGCCCGTGCTCGCCGAGGTGGACCTCCAGGTGGCCCCCGGCGAGATCCTCACCCTCGTCGGCCCCTCCGGCTGCGGCAAGTCGACGCTGCTGCGCACGCTGACCGGGCTGCTGTCGCCCCTGGCCGGAGAGGTCACCCAGGACGGGGGCCCACTGACGGGGCCTTCCGCCGACCGTGCGCTGATCTTCCAGGAGGACGCCCTCCTGCCCTGGCGCACCCTGCGCGCGAACGTCGAACTCCCCCTCGCCATCAAGGGGTTGTCCCGCTCCGCACGCCGTACCCAGGCCGATGCCTGGCTCACCCGCGTCGGGCTGACCGAACAGTCCCGGCAACTGCCGCACCGCGTCTCCGGCGGGCAACGCCAGCGCGCCCAACTGGCCCGGGCCCTCGCGGGAGCGCCCCGTGCCGTCCTGATGGACGAACCGTTCGGCGCCCTCGACGCCCAGACCCGCGCCGGCATGCAGGACCTGCTGGTGGAGGTGCTGCACGGCACAGGCGCCACCGTCGTCTTCGTCACCCACGACGTGGACGAGGCCCTGTTCCTCGGTGACCGCGTGGCCCTGCTCGGCGCCGGCCGCCTCCTGGCCGTACGGGACGTACCGCGCCCGCGCGAGCGCGCCGCCCACGACGATCCGACGCGTATCGCCCTGCGGCGCGACATCCTCACGTCACTCGGTTCTTGAAAGGCACCCTGGTGGACACCCTCTTGCAGATCCCGGCCCTCACCGACGCCGAGGAAGTGACCTGCGACGTCCTCGTCATCGGCGGCGGCACCGCCGGCACCATGGCCGCCCTGACCGCAGCAGAGCACGGTGCGGACGTCCTGCTGCTGGAGAAGGCGCACGTCCGCCACTCCGGCGCGCTCGCCATGGGCATGGACGGCGTCAACAACGCGGTCATCCCAGGCCGTGCCGAGCCCGACGACTACGTCGCCGAGATCACCCGCGCCAACGACGGCATCGTCGACCAGTCCACCGTCCGCCAGACCGCCACCCGTGGCTTCGACATGGTGCAGCGGCTGGAGTCCTACGGCGTGAAGTTCGAGAAGGACGAGCACGGCGAGTACGCGGTCCGCCGGGTCCACCGCTCCGGCTCCTACGTGCTCCCGATGCCCGAGGGCAAGGACGTCAAGAAGGTCCTGTACCGGCAGCTGCGCCGACGCGAGATGCGCGAGCGGATCCGGATCGAGAACCGGGTGATGCCGGTACGCGTGCTCACCGCAGCGGGCCGGGCTGTGGGCGCGGTCGGCCTCCACACCCGCACGGGCGCCTTCGTCACCGTACGCGCCGGCGCCGTGATCCTCGCGACCGGCGCCTGCGGACGGCTTGGCCTGCCCGCCTCCGGCTACCTGTACGGCACGTACGAGAACCCGACCAACGCGGGTGACGGCTACGCGATGGCCTACCACGCAGGCGCCGAACTGACCGGAATCGAGTGCTTCCAGATCAACCCGCTGATCAAGGACTACAACGGCCCGGCCTGCGCGTACGTCGCCAACCCCTTCGGCGGCTACCAGGTCAACCGGCACGGCGAACGCTTCGTCGACTCCGACTACTGGTCGGGCCAGATGATGGCCGAGTTCGCGGCCGAGGTGGCGAGCGACCGGGGTCCGGTCTACCTGAAGCTGAGCCATCTGCCGGAGGAGTCGATCTCGGCCCTGGAGTCGATCCTGCACTCGACGGAACGCCCGACGCGCGGCACGTTCCACTCCGGCCGCGGCCACGACTACCGCACCCACGACATCGAGATGCACATCTCCGAGATCGGCCTGTGCGGCGGCCACTCGGCCTCGGGCGTACGGGTCGACGACCACGCCCGTACGACCGTTCCCCGACTGTACGCCGCCGGGGACCTGGCCTGTGTCCCGCACAACTACATGATCGGCGCGTTCGTCTTCGGGGATCTGGCGGGGGCGGACGCGTCCCAGTACACGTCCTACGAAGGGGAGCTGCCCCTCGACCAGCTCCAGGAGGCGCACGAGCTTGTCTACCGCCCGCTGCGCAATCCCGACGGCCCGCCGCAGCCCCAGGTCGAGTACAAGCTGCGCCGCTTCGTGAACGACTACGTGGCTCCGCCGAAGTCCGGCGCCCGGCTGTCGCTGGCCGTGGAGGCGTTCGAGCGGATGCGCGCCGACATCGCCGCGATGGGCGCCCGCACTCCGCACGAGCTGATGCGCTGCGCGGAGGTGAGCTTCATCCGTGACTGCGCGGAGATGGCCGCCCGGGCCTCCCTGGCCCGCACCGAGTCCCGCTGGGGCCTCTACCACGACCGTCTCGACCATCCGCGTCGTGACGACGCGTCCTGGTTCCACCACCTCGATCTGCGTAAGTCCCCCGCGGGGGCGATGGAGTTCACGGCACGTCCCGTGGCTCCCTATCTCGTCCCGGTCGACGAGTTCAGGCCGGCCGGCGGACCCTCCCGTCATCTCGGCGAGGTCCACCCGGAACAGGTGGCGACCGCCGGGGCCCGGGAAGCGGCGCCGGCGGCGATACGGGAGGAGCCCGCCCTGACCGATACGACCGCCCGCCCCGGTACCGACACGGACACGCCGGCCACACCGCGCCTGCTCGAACTGCTCTCCCTCGCGGAGGACGAGCCCCCGCTCTCCGCACTGACCCCCTATCTGACCGACCCCGAGCCCACCGTCCGCCGAACGGCCGTCACGGTCCTGACGGAGACGGTGCCGCCGGGCACCGGCCCCGCACTGGCGGCGGCGCTCGCCGACACCGACGCCGGCGTCCGCGCCACCGCAGCCGCCTCACTGCGCGAACTGGTCGAGACGCTCGCCCCCGAACCGGCCCTGCGCGACGGCCTCGCGGCCGCCCTGTCCGAGGCCGACCCCGTCGTCCGTGCCGCCGCACTGGATGCTCTGCACGTCCTGCGCCTCGGTGACACCGGGCTGTTCACGGCCTCCCTGTCGGACTCCGACATCGCCGTTCGCATCGCGGCCGTGCGAGCACTCGTGTCGGTCGACGCCGCCGGAGAACTGGCCCGCGCGGCAACCGCCGACCCCTCCCGCGAGGTCCGCGTCACCATCGCCAAGGCCCTGGCCACCGTGACCGCGGGACAGCCCGACGGCATCACGTCGGACGGCCCCGGACCCGACATGGTCCTCTCCGCCCTCGCCGGGCTCATCGACGATTCCGACGCCCTGGTGCGTGCGGCCGCCTACGAAGCACTGGGCACGACCGGCTGCCCGGCACCACTGGCCGCCCGCGCGGAGGCAGCCCTGTCGGACCCCGCCTGGCAGGTGCGGGCCGGCGCCACCACCGCCCTGTCCCTGGCGGCTCCCGGCCTCGCCGTACCTGCCCTCGCCAAGTCCCTCGCCGACCCGAACGCCGACGTCCGCAAGGCCGCCGTGACGGCACTGATCCGGCACGGTGCCACCGAGGACGCACGAGTGGCCCTGGCCACGGCGACGACGGACCCGGACGCGGACGTCAGGGCCTATGCGGCCCGGGCACTGTGACGGCACGGGAAAACACGCCGGGAATGCGTCCGTGCGCTGGCCGACGACGCCGGGGCGGGTGCCTGCGGGGACCGCCTCGGCGTCGTCGACGTTCACGTGGTTCAGCGTGGGCTTGCGGCGCCCGCGAAGGGGATCTGCGCCGAGGGGGCGGCCTGCTTGCCGAAGGGGTGCTGCCACAGGCCTTGGGCCTGGAGCCTCGGCAGGACGCCCTCGCCGAACCAGTACGCCTCCTCCAGGTGCGGGTAGCCGGAGAAGATGAACTCCTCGATCCCCACGGTGTGGTACTCCTTGATCCGCTCGGCGACCTCGTCGTGGCTGCCGACCAGGGCGGTGCCTGCGCCGCCGCGCACCAGGCCGATGCCGGCCCACAAGTTGGGGTGGATCTCGAGGCGCTCGCGACTGCCGCCGCCGTGCAAGGCGAGCATGCGACGCTGGCCCTCGGACTCGCTGCGGGCGAGCCCGGCCTGCACCGATTTCACAGTCTCCGGGTCGAAGCCGTCCAGCAGCCGGTTCGCCTCGGCCCAGGCCTGCTCGGCGGTGTCGCGGGTGATGACGTGCAGCCGGATACCGCAGCGGATGCTCCGGCCCTCCTTCTCGGCCAGCGCCCGGATCCACGCGATCTTCCCGGCGACCTGGGCGGGCGGCTCGCCCCAGGTGAGGTAGACGTCGGCGTGCCGGGCGGCGATCTCACCGGCGATCGGCGAGGAGCCACCGAAGTACACCTCCGGAACCGGGTCGGGCACCCGGGCCAGCCCGGCGCCCTCGACCTGGAGGTGCTCGCCGACCAGGTCGACGGTCCTGCCCTGCCACAACTCCCGTACGACCTGGAGAAACTCACCGGTACGGCGGTACCGGGCGTCCTTGTCGAGGAAGTCGCCGTAGCCACGCTGCTCCTGGCTCTCCCCGCCCGTGACGACATTGAGCAGCAGCCGTCCCCCGGTCTGCCGCTGGAAGGTGGACGCCATCTGCGCGGCGAGTGTCGGGGAGACGAAGCCGGGCCGGAAGGCCACCAGGAACTTCAGGTGCTCGGTGTTCTGGCTGACCATGGCGGTGGTCAGCCATGCGTCCTCGCACCAGGCTCCGGTGGGGGTGAGCGCGCCGGTGAAACCCAGGTCCTCGGCGGCGCGGGCGATCTGGCTCAGGTAGGCGACCGTCGGGGGCCGGTCGCGCCCGGACTCCGTGGCGGGCGTGCCGTGGCCGCCGCCGACGACGTGGCGGCTGTCGCCGTTGGTGGGCAGGAACCAGTGAAAGGTGAGGGACATGCGGGCTCTCCGATCGGGATCGTCCGTTACAGCAGACCGTGGCGCGGCGGCTGGGTGCCGTTCAGGACGTAGCGGCCGATGTGCTGGACCTTCCAGCGGGCCGGGTCGTGCAGGGTGTGGGTGCGGGCGTCGCGCCAGTGGCGGTGCAGGCCCAGGGAGTCGAGCGCGGAGCGGGTGCCGGAGACCTCGAAGAGGGCGCTGCCGATTTCCACGGCGGCCTCGGCGGCGGTCACCTTGGCCGCGGCCACCGCGATCGAGGCCGCGGCGGCCGAGTCGTCGGTCAGGTCGGCGCGGGCGGCGTCCACGGACCGCGCCGCGGTGGAGAGCAGCGCGTCGGCGGCCCGTACCCGGATCGCCAGTTCGCCGAAGCGCTGGATCAGCAGGGGGTCCTCGGTGGCGCTCTCGTGTCCTTCGGCGACGCTCTCGAACCAGGGGCGGCTCTTGGTGCGGACAAAGTCCACTGCCTCGGCCAGCGCGCCGTGGGCGATCCCGGCGTCGACGGCGGCGTGCAGCAACTGGGCGACGGCGCCGTGGAGCTGGGGCCCCTGGAAGGTGAGGTGGTGCGGCACGACCCGGTCGGCGGGCACGGGCACCGACTCCAGGCGGACGGTTCCGCTGGCGGTGGTGCGCTGCCCCATGCCGTCCCAGTCGTCCACGACCGTGAGGCCGGGCGCGTCGCTCGGTACGTACGCCACGTGCAGGTTGTCGTCGTCGGCGCGGGCGAGGACGGGGATCCAGTCGGCGAACAGGGCGCCGGTGGAGTAGTGCTTGACGCCGTCGAGGACGTACGACCCGTCGGGGCCCCGCGCGAGCCGCGTCCGGATGTCCTGTACATGGCTGGTACCCGCCTCGGACTGAGCGTTGCCGAACCGCTTCCCGCGCAGCACCTCGCCGAAGAAAAACTCCTGTTGTTCCTGCGTCCCCTGCCGGCGCAGCACGCCCACGTACACGAAGTGGCTCTGCGGGATCTGGGCGAGGCTCGCGTCGGCCGAGGCCAGCAGCCGGAACATCTCGGCGAGTGTCTCCGTACGGACGTCCGCGCCGCCGAACTCCGCGGGCACCGTCACGGCGAGCAGCCCGGAGGCGGACAACCGCTCCAGCTCCGCGTACGGCAGTCGGCGGACCGCGTCCCGCTCCGCGGCTCCCTTGCGGAATTCCGCGGCCAGCTCGGCGGCGGCGGCGAGAGCCTCGCCGTCGCCGCCGATCAGGGCCGGGGCGCTCATCCGGTGGCCGCCAGCAGCGTCGTCCGGCCGTCCAGCGCGAGCGAGAACTGGTCCGTGACCTGGGCCAGCGCCTCGGCCGAGGCGGGCGCGACGATCAGCGAGCCGTCGTCGCCGACCGTGATGTCCTTGTCGAGCGTGAACCAGCCCGGCGTGATGTGCGCGGGTCCCATGGAGGCGAGGACCGGACGCAGGGCGTAGTCGATGGCCAGGACGTGGGCGGTGGAGCCGCCCGTGGCCAGGGGCAGCACGGTCTTGCCCGCCAGGGCGTACTGCGGGAGGAGGTCGAGCAGCGACTTCAGCAGCCCGGAGTAGGCGGCCTTGTAGACGGGGGTCCCGATGACGATGCCGTCCGCGCGCTCGACCAGGGCGGTGGCCTCGACGATCGCGGGGTGCCCGAAGTCGGCGTGCAGCAGGGCCTCGGCCGGCAGCGTGCGGACGTCGAACGGGATCACCTCGTGGCCCTGGGCCGCGAGCCGGTCGTCCAGATGGCGCAGCAGCCGGGCGGTGCGGGAGGTGGCGGAGGGACTGCCGGAGACGGAGAGGATGGTGGCCATGCGAGGACCTTTCAGGAGTACCACGTGGGCTGCGGCAGTTCGCCGGTGAGGACATGGCGGCCGACCTCGCGGCGCTTGTAGGCGACGGGGTCGTGGAGCGTGTGGGTGCGGATGTTGCGCCAGAAGCGGTCGAGGCCTTCCGCGGAGGCGGTGGCACGCGCCCCGGTCACCTCGAAGATGCGGTTGGTGATGTCCAGGGCCACTTCGGTGGCGCGGGCCTTCACCGCGGCCACCCGGACCTCGAACTCGCCCCGGGCCTGTTCGGTGACCGCGTCCGGGTCGTCGTGCAGCTTCTGACCCTCGGCGGCCACGGCGTCGGCCAGAGCCTCGACGGCCCACAGCTGGGCGGTGAGGTCGCCGTAGATGTCGATGACGTACGGCTCGTCGACGGCGTGCTCATGGCCGCCGTGCAGCCAGGGCCGTGACTTGGTACGGGTGTAGGTGGCGGCGGTCTCCAGCGCTCCGGCGGCGATGCCGAGGTAGAAGCTGACGAAGACGAGCTGGATGGTCGGCACGTTGAGGGTGTTGTAGAGGCGCGGCCGGAACCGCTTGTCCACCTAACCCGCCGCGGCCGACCAGGGGACGCGTACGGCGTCGAGGGTGACGCCGCCGCTCTCGGTGAGGCGCTGGCCGATGTTGTCCCAGTCGTCGTGGAAGGTCAGGCCCTCGCTGTCGGACGGGACGATGGCGAAGACGTGGTCGTCGGTGCCGTCCAGGACGCCTTCCAGCACGGTGACGTCGGAGACCTTGCTGCCGGTGGAGAAGGACTTGCGACCGGTGAAGGTGAGCGTGTCGCCCTCGTCCTTCACCACCACGTCCTCGTCGCGCGGGTTGACCGCGCCGCCGAAGAACCACTGGTTGCGGGCGGCCTCGGCCTCGACGTGCTCCCACTGTTCGCGGGTGCCGACCAGCCGGGCGGCCCAGTTCCACAGGTAGTGGTAGCCGAGCAGCTGGCCGATGGAGCCGTCCGCCTTGGCGACCTCGCGGACGACGCGGTAGGCGGTGGGCCAGTCCTGGCCCGCGCCGCCGTGCTCGACGGGGCCGAGGAGGGTGACCAGGCCGGACTCCTTCAGCAGCCGGACCTCCGCGTACGGGGTGGCGGCGGCCTTGTCCCGGGCGGCGGCGTCGGAGGCGAGGACGGCTGCGGCCTCGGCGGCGCGGGCGATCCAGCCGGCGGCGTCGGTCGGGTCGGGGGCGGTCTTCCAGTCGGCCGGTGCGGCGGTGCTCATGGTGGGACCCTTTCGGTCTCGGGTGGGGGGGAGGGTTCGGGGCGTGCGCTCAGGCACGGGCGGTGACGGGCTCCGGCTCGAACTGCCGGGCCTCCAGTTCGCGTACGAGGGGCAGCACCCGCTTGCCGAAGTACTCGACCTCCTCGTGGTAGTGCAGGAAGCCGAGGAGGAAGAGGTCGACGCCGAGCCGCTTGTAGGCGACGATCCGCTCGGCGATCTGCTCGGGCGTGCCGATCAGGCCCGTACGGAAGCCGTCGTTGTACTGGACGAGGTCTTCGAAGCCGGAGTCCTGCCACATGCCCTTGCCGTCGGCGGTGGACTGCCCGGCCTGCTGGACGGCGTCGCGGAAGCCGTGGACGGCCGGGGTGTCGGCCTTGGCGACGATCTCGCGGAGCGTGTCGCGGGCCTCGGTCTCGGTGTCGCGGGCGATGAGGAAGCCGTTGAGTCCGAACTTCGGTGCTGTGCGACCCGCTTGGGCGGCGGCGGCGCGGACGTCTTCGATCTGCTCGGTGACGCCGTCGAAGTCCTTGCCGTTGCTGAAGTACCAGTCGGAGACGCGGCCCGCCATGGTTCGGGCGGCGGTGGAGTTGCCGCCCTGGAAGATCTCCGGGTGCGGACGCTCGGGGGTGTTCAGCGGCTTGGGCTTGAGGGAGAAGTCGCGCAACCGGTAGAAGTCACCGGCGAGTTCGGTGTGATCCTCGGTCCAGATCTGGCGCAGGGCGGTGATGAACTCCTCCGCGCGGCGGTAGCGCTCGTCGTGCTCCAGCCAGGGCTCGCCGAGGGCCGTGAACTCGCCCTTGAACCAGGCGCTGACGACGTTGACGGCGAAGCGGCCGTTCGACAGGTGGTCCGCGGTGGCGCCGAGCTTGGCGAGGACGCCCGGGTGCCACAGGCCGGGGTGGACGGCGGCGATGACCTTCAGCCGCTCGGTGGCGAGCAGCAGGGCGAGGCTGAAGCTGGTCGACTCGTGCTGGTACTCGGCGCCGTAGCTGGCCATGTAGCGGACCTGGCTGAGGGCGTAGTCGAAGCCGTTGTTCTCGGCCAGCACGGCCAGTTCGCGGTTGTAGTCGTAGCTCCAGTCGGTGCGCTGCTCGATGGTGCTGGTGACCAGGCCGCCGCTGACGTTGGGCACCCAGTAGGCGAAGCGGACGGGGTCGGGTCCGGGCGGTACGGGCATGGGGAACTCCTGGCGGGAATGCGCATGCGATAAGGCGCGTGCGGTGACAGGGAAACGTGTTCAGTGATCGGGATTCAGGCGTGCGGCGACGACGTTCCCGGGACGGCAGAAATCACCACGAAAAAGACCGGCAGTGGAATCCGGGAAGGGGGTACCGGCGCAGGTTCGAGGGTTTACCTCGGGTGCGCTCAGACCCGACAGCGACAGCAGGAGCTGGAGACACGCGCGAGGTCGACGTGGCGTCGCCGCGTGAGGTCCTGTCGCTTCATGCCTTCGATCAAAGCAGCGGGGGGGCCGGCCGGTCAAGAATGCCCGGATGTCATTTCACATGCTGAGAGTCGGTATTCACGAGGCTGTGACAGGGATTCCCTTGAACGCGGCGCGCGGTGAGCGGCAGTCTCCTAGCCGTGCGTATCGAACAGCTCGAATACATCGCTGCCGTCACGCGGTCGGGGTTGCTGCGGCGCGCCGCAGAAGAAACGCACCTGTCCCAGCCCGCGCTCAGCGAGACCGTACGCAACCTGGAGCGCGAACTCGGCGTGGACCTGCTGGAGCGGAAGCGTTCCGGGGCGAAGATCAGCGACGAGGGCCGGGAACTGCTCTCCGTCTACGGCCAACTGCCCCGCCTCGTCGCCTCCGGCCGGCTCACCGCCCGCTCGGTCGCCGACGACCTCGACGGCTGGTGGCACGGCTTCTTCAGCTTCCTCGCCTCCGGTCCGCCCGGCTTCCGCCTGCGCCAACTCCTCGCGCTGTCCCGGGCCGGCATCGTCCACTTCCCGGGGGCGGGTATCCGCATCGCCACCGACGAGACGAGCGGCACCTTCACCGCGACCAGCCCCACCGTGTCCGCCCACACCACCCACGCCACGGCCCTGATCGAGGCGTACCTGCCGGGCCCCTCCCTGGCCCACACCGAGGACCCACTCCTGCGAGGCCTGTACCGGGAAGGCGCACTCGCCGAGGAGGTCATTGCCGACCCCACCCACACACACCGTTCCGGCCTGCTCGCCGTCTCCCCCACGGACGGCCACGTCCTCGCCCCGTCCCTCGACAGCCCCACCCCCGCCGCATCGCCCTTGGCGCCCCCACCAACAGCCGGGCCGTCGCCGCATTCGCCCGCCCCCGCACCAACGCGCCGGCGTTCCGCCAGAACGACGCGGTCGCCCGCGCGCTCCTGCTTGCCCTGAGCGCCACCGAGGCTGAGACGGCTACGTCTCCGGTGGACGGCCGACCTCTCAGAGTGTGAGACCTTCCCTACTTTTCCTATTGGATTACTAGGGAAGCCTTGACTGCGTCCGTCGGGGGTGCACAGGATGATGAACATGTCCCGTAAGCAGCAACGACTCGTTCGTCGTCGGCATGTCGACTTTGGTCACGTCGTCAGTGCCGCCTGCTGCCGCTCGTAAGGCACACGGCTCGCACCTTCGCCCGTGCCGCTCCGCTTCCCCCTTCCCAGGCGATCCGGCGAATTCACCCACTGCGCCTGATGGCCCGACACACTCCTGAGGGACAACCGCCATGACCACGGCACTTCCGACCCAGGCCACCCCACACGATCCGCTCCTCTCCGGCACGCCCCGTCTTCGCCTGGTGGGCGATTCCGCTCGCAGAGACACCCAGGGACGCACTTCCGCGCCGCTCGTCGGCTACCTCGTGCTCGTCCCCGAGGGCACCGATCCCACCGAGCTCTTCGCCAAGGACAGGCCGCGGCCGGAGATCCGACCGGTCGCCGCCGCAGGCTCGGCCCCTGTCCGGCGGACGGCGGACGACGTCGTCCGCATCGATCCGGCGCGGCATGTCGCCGCGGTCGACGGACGTGAACTCGACCTCACCTACCTGGAGTTCGAGCTGCTGGCGCATCTCGTTCACCATCCCCACCACGTGCACACGCGTGATCGGCTGGTGGCCGCCGTCTGGGGCTACGACCACATCGGCGACGGCCGCACCGTGGATGTCCACATCGCCCGCCTGCGCCGCAAGCTGGGCGAAACTCACCGGCACCGCATCGTCACCGTCCGGCGCGTGGGCTACAAGTACGTGCCCGACCAGCAGGAGAGCTCCAACGCCGCGCTCTACGACCGACTTTGAGGAGATCACTTCCATGGGCCCTGCCTCCGCGCCCTCCCACCCCGCCTCGCTGTCCGACCGGACCGGGCCCGGCCAAGCGCACTGGCTGCGCGTGGCCCGCGAGGCGGCGGACGACTTGGCCACGGACGCGGTGGCCAGGGAGCAGGCGGGCAAGGCCCCGATCGACGAGGTGTCCCGGCTGCGCGAGGCGGGACTGCTGACGCTCCTGACGCCGGCCGAGTCCCAGTCAGGCGGCGCGGACTGGCCCACGGCCTACGCCGTCGTCCGGGAGATCGCCGCGGCCGACGGCGCGATCGGTCAGCTGCTCGGCTGTCACTACTTCCTGTCGTGGAGCGCCCGGTTCTTCGCCAGGCCCGCACTCGCCGCGCAGACAGAAGAGCGGTCCGCAGCCGAACAGTGGTGCTGGGGCGGCGGATTCGCGCGTCAGGAGCCGCCTCTGATGCTGGCCAGGACCTCCAAGGGACTGGTGCTCAACGGTCGGCAGAGCTACACCACCGGGGTCCTGATCGCCGACCGTCTCGCCGTGCGCGCCGTGCGGGAGGACACGGGTGAACCGCTCGCCGTCGTGGTGGATCCCGCCCGTCACGGTGTGGTGATCGACGGCGATGCCGACACCTTCGGCCAGCGGCTCGCGGCTGGCGGCAGCGTGGAGTTCGACGACGTACCGGTGGGTGCCGACGACGTGCTCGGCTCCCTGTCCGCGGACGAGGACCTGCTGTCGCCCCGGGCCGCCCTGGCATCCCCGGTCGGGCGTCTCTTCTCCGCCCAGCTCCTTCTCGGCGTGGCCGAGGGCGTGCTCTTGGAAGCCCGTGAGTACAGCAGGACGGGCCACGCACCCTGGCACCCCGCCTGGCCGGCCGGTACCCCGCACGACCCGCAGGTGCAGACCGCCTACGGAGAACTCGCCGTCCTCACCCGCTCCGTGTCCGCACTCACCGATCAAGCACTGGAAGCCGTGCGAGGCGGCCTTGAACGCGGCGAAGACCTCACCTACGACGAATGCGCGGACATCTCCGCCCTCGTGGCCATGGCCGAAACAGCCGCGGCCAGAGCAGCACAGGAGTCCACCACCCGCGCCCTCGACATCATCGGCGCCCGCTCCACCTCCACGCGGCTGGGCTTCGACCGGTTCTGGCGCAATGCCCGAACCCACGCCCTGTACGAGCCCGTCGCCCACCGGCTCCGCGATGTCGGGGAGTACTTCCTCAACGGCGCCCATCCTCCGTTCGTCCTGCCCGCCTGACCGGGAGGCGGGGACGATCGGGGAGACCGACTCCGGAGATCGATTCCGCAGTCCCGCCCATGCCTGAGCGGACCGACCTGCTGCCAGGACCCCTCGCTACCGGGGTGCTCAGCAGCCCTGTGGGCCGGCAACAGGGACCACGGCGACGATACCGGCCGGACATTCCAAGCGGAGGCCCGCCGTGACATGGTCCACAGGGCTGGCCGGGCTGGCGGTCGGCCTGCTCATAGCGGTGGTGACCGCGCCCGTGGGGGTATCGGGTGCGGTGTTCCTGCTCCCCGTGCAGTTGAGCGTCCTCGGGGTGCCCAGCCCGGCCATCACGCCCACCAATCTGCTGTTCAACGTGGTGGCCGGGCCCGGCGCCCTGCTGCGCTACCGCCGCGAGGGCCTGCTGTACGGTCCGCTGACGCGGCGCCTGGTGACCGGCACGCTGCCCGGGGTGGTCATCGGCGCAGTGCTACGGGTCTTCGCCGTCCCGGGGGCCACCGTCTTCCGCCTCCTGGTCGCCGCTCTGCTGATGCCACTGGGCCTGTGGCTCATCGGACGCACCCTCCGGCCCGCCCGGCCGACCCGGGCTGCGGAACCCTCACCCCGGGCCATCACCGGAATGGCCCTAGTCGTCGGGGTCGTCGGCGGGATCTACGGGATCGGCGGCGGATCCATCCTCGGCCCCATACTGGTCGGCCGGGGTATGCCCGTCGCCCGCGTGGCACCAGCCGCCCTCGCCTCCACGTTCACCACCTCCGTGACCGGGGCCGCGGCCTTCGCGCTGCTGTCCCTGACGGGCTCCGGTGACATCGCCCCTGACTGGTACCTCGGTCTGGCCTGCGGCCTCGGCGGACTGATCGGCGGCTACCTCGGGGCACACCTGCAACCTCGGCTGCCCGAAACGGCACTGCGTCTCCTGCTCGGCGCCCTGGCCACCGCCCTCGGTGCCCTCTACGCCGTGCAATCTCTGCGCTGACGGCGGTGGCGACACAAACGGCAGTCACCACGCCACCCCCGTCCAGAGAATTGTGAACGCCGCGCTTCATTGGCATGTCGGACTGTTGAGAACATAAGACGCATACGCAAGCGACATTGACCTGGCCGGATTTCGCTGCAACTCTCGTGCTGTGAGCAAGTCCGAGACCCTCGCCGCGCGCCTGCACGTCGATCTGCGACGTCAGGCCAGCGCCATCTGTGCCGTCGGTCGCCGCACTCACTGACAGGCACAGCTCCCCCTCGCTCCACTTCACAGTCGGCTTCTACGCAAGCCGCTGCCTTTTCGACAGACGTCGGCCCTCGCCATAGTCATTTCTACTGAGGCCTCTTCTCCGCCGTTCGACGTCTGCCCTTTCCTTTCCCCGTTTCCCGAACAGGAACCTGCCATGGCCACCAGGGCATCGACCCGACGTCACTTCCTCACCCTGCTCGGTCTTTCGGCGGTGTCGGCGAGCTGCGGCACGACCGCGTCCGGAACACCGTCCGCCAAGGACCAGACCAAGACGCTGAAATACCAGGGCTGGGCCGGTCAGGTCACGTTGCCCGAACTGGCCGAGGATCTCGGCTATCTGGAGGACGTGAAGCTGAAGTGGGTCGGCAACACGATCAGCGGACCGCAGGACATCCAGTCCGCGGCCACGGGGCAGGTCGACTTCGGCGGCGCTTTCAACGGCGCGGTCGTCAAGCTGGCCGCCAACAACGCTCCCATCAAGGCCGTCATCAGTTACTACGGCGCCGACAAGTACGCCTACAACGGCTTCTACGTCCTCAAGGACAGCCCGCTCCGCTCGGCCCGGGACCTGATCGGCAAGAAGGTCGGGATGAACACCCTCGGAGCCCACGCCGAGGCCATGCTCGACATCTACCTTCAGCGAGGCGGTCTGTCCCAGACGGACATCGACAAGGTCGAGCCGCTCGTGGTGCCCCCGGTCAACACCGAGCAATCCCTGCGCCAGAAGCAGATCGACGTGGCCGTACTCGGCGGCATCCTGCGCGACAAGGCACTGGAGACTGGCGGCATCCGCCCACTGTTCACGGACTACCAGTTGCTCGGCGCGTTCAGCGCCGGCACGTACGTGATGACGGACCGCTTCCTGAAGCAGAACCCCGACACGGCCCGGACCTTCGTCACCGCCGTGGGGCGGGCCATCGAGTGGTCCCGTTCCACTCCGCACGACGAGGTCGTCGACCGGATGACGGAGATCGTGAAGAAGCGCGGCCGCAACGAGGACACCGCACCGCTGAAGTTCTGGCGGTCCTACGGCGTCGCCGAGACGGCGGGCCGGATCACCGGCAGGGAACTCCAGTTGTGGATCGACTGGCTGGGCGAGCGGGGCGACATCAAGAAGGGCCAGGGCACGCTGTCGGACCTCTACACCAACGAGTTCAACGACTACAGCAAGTCCTCCGCCGCGAAGAGCGGGAGCTGAGCCCATGCCGGAAGCCACCACGCAATCCACGACGCCCAAGATCGTGTTCGAGGACGTACGGAAGGACTTCACCGTCAAGGACCGAACGGGGGCCGGGCAGGCCACCCGGTTCACCGCCCTCGACGGCATCGACCTGGAGATAGCGGACGGCGAGTTCGTCGTCCTGGTCGGTCCCAGCGGCTGCGGAAAGTCCACGCTGCTGGAGCTGCTCGGCGGCCTCGCCCAGCCAACTGGCGGACGGATCCTGCTGGACGGCGAGCCCGTCACGGGGCCCGGACTGGACCGCGGCATCGTGTTCCAGCAGTACGCGCTGCTGCCGTGGCGCACGGCGCAGGGCAACGTCGAGTTCGGTCTGGAAGCCACCGGCTTCCCACGGCGCCAACGTGCCGCACGTGCCCGGGAGTTCCTGGACCTGGTCGGCCTGACCGGGTTCGAGGACCGCCATCCGCACGAGCTGTCGGGCGGAATGCGGCAGCGGGTGGCGATCGCCCGCAGCCTCGCCTATGACCCCGATGTGCTGCTGATGGACGAGCCGTTCGCCGCGCTGGACGCCCAGACCCGGGAGTCGCTGCAGGACGAACTGCTGCGCATCTGGCAGCGCACCGGCAAGACCGTCGTCTTCATCACCCACGGCATCGACGAGGCCGTCTACCTGGGACAGCGCGTCGCCGTGATGACGTCGAGGCCCGGCCGGATCAAGCAGATCGTGCCGGTCTCCCTCGGCTCCCGTTCGGCGACGGACGACCTCCGCTCCAGTCCCGGGTTCGCACGGCACCGCCACGAGATCTGGTCGCTGCTGCACGACGAGGTGGCCAGGGCCCAGCAGTTGGAGAAGGAGGAGGCCTCCGTATGAGCTCCACGACCGGCACGACCGCCGAGAAGGCCGACGCGACCCTCGCGACCGACGCGGCGAACACGACAGAAACCGTCCAGGCACCTTCCCTCACCAAGTCCACCGAGTCCGCCACGTCCCCTGAAGCCGGCACATCGACCGCGCCCGCGCCCGGCACCTCATCACCCCCGGACGCGCGCCGGGCTCCCTCCCTCACGGCCCGTGTCCGACGGACGGTGCTGCGGACGGTCCGCCGACTGCCGTACCTGCTGCTGAAGGGGGCGACCAAGTCCGCGGCCATCGTGGCCCTGCTCCTGCTGTGGGAGATCGCGCCACGAGCCGGTCTCGTGGACCGGACCTTCCTGCCGCCGTTCAGCGAGGTCGCCGACGCCTGGTGGGGGCTCGCCGCAGACGGTCAGCTCGCCGACAACGCGCGCGCCAGTCTGGCGCGTTCGTTCAGCGGATTCGGTATCGCCGTAGCCGTCGCCGTACCGCTCGGGCTGCTGATCGGCTGGTACCGTCCGATCGCCGACCTCCTCGGACCGCTCCTGGAGGTGTTCCGCAACACCGCGGCGCTGGCCCTGCTGCCGGTGTTCGTCCTGCTGTTGGGCATCGGCGAGACCTCGAAGATCTCCATCGTGGTGTACGCGTGCACCTGGCCGATCCTGCTCAACACCATCAGCGCGGTCCGCCACGTCGACCCCACCCTGCTGAAGCTGGCGAAGTCGATGGACCTGTCCGCACCCCGCCTGTTCCAGAAGGTCATCCTGCCGGCCTCGGTGCCGGTGATGTTCACCGGCATCCGGCTGGCCGGAGCGGTGTCGATCCTGGTGCTGGTCGCCGCCGAGATGATCGGCGCCAAGGCTGGCCTCGGCTATCTGATCAACGCCTCGCAGTACAACTTCGCCATCCCGCAGATGTACGCGGGCATCATCACGATCTCCGCCATCGGCGTGATCTTCAACCAGTTCCTGGTGACCGTCGAGCGACGCCTCAGCTCCTGGCGCGTACCCGCGGGCGGCTGACCCGCCGCCATCACTCCCCCCTCTCTCCCGCCACCCGCTCGCCCCGCACCCCCCGATCCGAGGAACCCCATGACCGCGCCCAGACCCCGTCAGCTGCATCTCAACGCCTTCCTGATGAACGCGGGCCACCACGACGCCGCCTGGCGGCACCCGCGCACCCAGCCCGAACGGGTCACCGATCTGCGCTACTTCCAGCACCTCGCACAGACCGCCGAGCGCGGCCGGCTCGACTCCGTATTCCTCGCCGACGGCCTCGCCCTGTGGGGCAAGGTCCGGCACAACGCCCTCGGCGGCTTCGAACCGCTCACCCTGCTGTCCGCGCTGGCGGCGGTCACCGAGCACGTCGGCCTGATCGCCACCGTGTCCACCACCTTCAACGAGCCCTTCCACATCGCCCGCAAGTTCGCCTCCCTGGATCACATCAGCGGTGGCCGGGCCGGCTGGAACATCGTCACTTCCGGCACCGTGAACGAGGCCCGCAACTTCGGGCAGGACGAGCACCTGGAGCACGCGCTGCGCTACGAGCGGGCGCGGGAGTTCGTCGAGGTCGCCACCAAGCTGTGGGACAGCTGGGAGGACGACGCGATCCTGCTCGACCGGGAGCGCGGTGTGTACGCCGACACCGCCAAGGTGCGGGAGATCAACCACCGCGGGGAGTACTTCGGGGTGCAGGGCCCCCTGAACGTACCGCGCAGCCCGCAAGGGTACCCGCTGCTGGTGCAGGCCGGTTCGTCGGAGGACGGCAAGGAGTTCGCCGCCCAGTACGCCGAGGCCGTCTTCACCGCCCAGCAGACCCTCGCCGACGGCCAGGCCTTCTACAAGGACCTCAAGTCCCGGCTCGCCCGCTACGGCCGCACCGGGGACCAGCTGCTGGTGCTTCCCGGCATCGCGCCCGTCATCGGCTCGACGGAGGCGGAAGCCCGCTCCCTGGAGCAGGAGCTGACGGAACTACAGGTCCCGGAGTACGGGCTGGCCCAGCTGTCCGGGATGCTCGGCACCGATCTGACCGGACTGCCGCTGGACGGGCCGCTGCCCGAGCTGCCCGAGGAGCGGGACATCAACGGCAACAAGAGCCGCTTCACGCTCGTCGCCGAACTCGCCCGCCGTGACGGCCTCACCCTGCGCGAGCTCATCGCCCGCCTCGGCGGCGGACGTGGTCACCGTGTCTTCGCCGGTACGCCGGAGCAGATAGCGGCCGAGATCGAGGAGTGGTTCACCGAGGGTGCCGCCGACGGCTTCAACATCATGCCGCCCCATCTGCCGGGCGGCCTGGAGGACTTCGTCGACCACGTCGTGCCGATCCTGCAGCAGCGCGGTTTGTTCCGCACCGAGTACACCGGCCGCACCCTGCGCGAGAACTACGGCCTGGCCCGCCCCGCCAACCGGCTGGCACCGGCCGCCGCAGGAGAGGAAGTGGCCGTATGACCGGTCTCGACCTCACTACGGACGTTCTGGTGGTCGGCGGCGGCCCTGCCGCCACCTGGGCCGCGCTCAAGGCGGCCCAGGACGGGGCGGACGTGGTCCTCGCCGACAAGGGCTACTGCGGCACCAGCGGCGCCACCGCCTCCGCCGGAACAGGCGTCTGGTACGTCCCCCCGGAACCCGCCGCGCGCGAGGCGGCCATGGCGAGCAGGGAGGCCCTGGGCGGCTACCTGGCCGACCGGCGCTGGATGGCCCGGGTGCTGGACCAGACGTACGCGGGCATGAACGAGCTTGCGGCGGCCGGACGCTACCCCTTCCCCACAGGGCCGGACGGAAGGCAGCTCAGGAACGGCCTCCAGGGGCCGGAGTACATGCGCAGGATGCGGATCCGCGTGCAGCGGGCCGGGGCGCGCGTCCTCGACCACAGCCCGGTCACCGAACTGCTCACCGACCCCTCCGGGGCGGTCGCCGGGGCCCGGGGGCACCGGCGGCAGGCCGGTCAGCCGTACCGGGTGCGCGCCGGGGCGGTCGTGCTGGCCACGGGCGGCTGCGCGTTCCTCAGCGGTGCACTGGGATGCAACGTCAACACCGGCGACGGTGCACTGTTCGCTGCGGAGGCGGGCGCGGAGCTGTCCGGGATGGAGTTCTCCAACGCCTACGGCATCGCGCCCGAAGGCACCTCCGTGACCAAGACCGCGTTCTACTCGTTCGCCACCTTCTACCACGAGGACGGCACGGTTCTGGAAAGCGCGGCCAGCCAGGGCGGCCGGTCCGTGATCGCGCGGGCGCTGCTCAGCGAGAAGGTGTACTGCCGCCTCGACCGCGCGGACGAGGCGGCCCGGCAGGCGATGCGGCTGGCCCAGCCGAACTTCTTCCTCACCTTCGACCGGCTCGGCATCGACCCCTTCACCCAGCGCTTCGCCGTCACGCTCCTCGCCGAGGGCACCGTGCGCGGCACCGGCGGCATCCGCATCACCGGCGACGACTGCTCCACCACCGTCCCCGGGCTGTACGCGGCCGGCGACGCGGCGACCCGTGAGCTGATCTGCGGCGGTTTCACCGGCGGCGGCAGCCACAACGCCGCCTGGGCCATCTCCTCCGGCATCTGGGCGGGCCGGGGCGCGGCCCGCCACGCCCGCTCGCTCGGCGCACGCGCCGCCACGAGGCGCCTGGTGGCCGTGGGTGGGGCCGGGCTGCAGCCCACCGGGGCAGCGGGTCCGGCCGATGGCTTCCGCGAGGTCGTCGCCGCGGTCCAGGCCGAGGTGCTGCCGTACGAGAAGAACTACCTGCGCCACGGCCATCGGCTCACCGCCTCGCTGGAGGTCCTCGACAGCGTCTGGGAGCAGTCGCGGGCCTCCCTGCACGCCGTGGGCGGGGACACCGTACGGGCGAGGCAGGCGGCGGCGATGGCGGCACACGCCCGCTGGATGTACGCGGCCGCACTGGCCCGTACCGAGACCCGCGGCATGGCCAAACGGCTCGACTTCCCCGCGCAGGACCCCGGCCAGCACCACCGCATCACGACGGGCGGTCTGGACCGGGTGTGGACCCGCGTCGAGCCCCTGACGAACACGTCGGCCACGTCAGCCGCACCCCTGGAGGTGGCTTCGTGATCGAGCTGGTCTCGGAGGAACGCTGCATCGCCTGCGACAAGTGCATCAAGGTCTGCCCGACCGATGTCTTCGACCGAGGCGAGGACGGCATCCCGGTACTCGCCCGCCGCGACGACTGCCAGACCTGCTTCCAGTGCGAGGCGAACTGCCCGGCCGACGCCCTGTTCGTCGCACCCCTGACCCACCCGCTGCCCGACGACTCCACCGCCCGGGACGAGGACCACCTGGACCGCACCGGCCTGCTCGGCAGCTACCGCCGGCACATCGGCTGGGGACGAGGCCGCACACCCGGCTCCCTGCGAGCCGTCGGCCCTCCCCTCAGCCCTCCGGGGTCCCAGGGAAGCTCCCTGCCCATCACCTCCTGACGACCTCCCGACCGATCACCTTCCCGCTCATCACCCCCGAAAGGACACCCGCGCATGACCACCAGCACCGGCTTCGACATCCGCAGGATCGGCGGCCGTATCGGCGCCGAGATCCTCGGCGTGGATCTTTCCACCGGCCTCGACCCCGCTGTCGCCACCGAGATCAACTCCGCACTCCTGGACCACAAGGCGCTCGTCTTCCGCGACCAGGACCTGGACGACGCGGGCCAGCTCCGCTTCGCCTCCCTCTTCGGTGAGCTGACCACCGCGCACCCGACGGTCCCCTCCGTCGACGGCCAGCCGAACATCCTGCCGGTCGACGGCGACGAGGGGATCCGCGCCAACCAGTGGCACACCGATGTCACCTTCGTCCGTACGCCCCCGAAGGCATCCACGCTGCGCAGCATCGTGGTCCCGCCCTACGGCGGCAACACACTCATCGCCAACTCGGCCGGCGCGTACCGGGATCTGCCCGAGCCGCTGCGGGAGCTGGCGGACAAGCTGTGGGCGGTGCACACCAACGACTACGACTACGCCGCCCCGAAGAGCGAGAAGGCGGCCGAGCACCGCAGGCGGTTCGTCTCCCGGAAGTACCGAACCGCCCACCCCGTCGTCCGCGTCCACCCCGAAACCGGGGAGCGTGGGCTGTTCGTCGGCGGCTTCGCCCAGAGCATCGTGGGCCTCGGCCCGTCCGACTCCCGTGACCTGCTGCGCATCTTCCAGTCGTACGTCACGCGTCCCGAGAACATCGTGCGCGTGGCCTGGACGCCCGGCGACCTCGTCCTGTTCGACAACCGCATCACCCAGCACTACGCCCCCGACGACTACGGCGACCTGCCGCGACTGCTGCACCGGGTGACCGTCGCGGGCGACGTCCCCGCCGGTGTCGACGGCACTCTCAGCCGCGTCATCGAGGGCGACGACGCCGCCCACTACACCCGGGCCGCGGCCTGAGCACCGCACCCGCCACGCACGGCCGCCGGGCAGGGGTATCCGCTCCCGCCCGGCGGCCTGCCGGCAGCGGATATCGACCGAAGCCTTGGTGGATAATGGACGCATGCGGATCTCAGCCAGGGCGGACTACGCGGTACGTGCCGCACTGCAGCTCGCCGCGTCACGCGACGACGCACCACTGAAGGCCGAGGCCATCGCCGACGCCCAGGACATCCCGCACAAGTTCCTCGAAAGCATCCTGAACGACATGCGCCGGGGCGGTCTCGTACTCAGCCAGCGCGGCGGCAACGGCGGCTACCGGCTGGCCAAGCCCGCCGAGTCGATCAGCATCGCCGACGTCATCCGCGTCGTGGAGGGACCTCTGGTCTCGGTGCGCGGGGTCCGCCCGCCCGAGCTGTCCTACACCGGCCCCGCCGAGTCACTGCTCCCCTTGTGGATCGCGTTGCGGTCCAACGTGCGCGAGATCCTCGAGGGCGTGTCGCTCGCCGACGTCGCATCGGCCCAACTACCCGCTTACGTAGCCGCACTGACCGACGCCCCGAAAGCCTGGGTCAACCCCTGACACGCTGGGCCATCGACCGGATATCCCAAAGAGTGAGATAGTCGCGTCCATCACATGAACACACCCTTGGGGTGAACGCCGCCTTCTGCCACGATCCCTATCAGCTAGGTAGGAAAACTAGGGATCCGTGGGGGGCCATGCGAACGCGCAACCGCACAGACCTGTCGCTCCCCCGGCTGACCTCGCGCCGCCACATCGACCTCGGCCGCACGTCCAGCGCCATCTGTCGGCCCGCCTGAGGCCGTCGACAGAAGATCCTTCGGTCGGCAGCGTCACCCGCGCCCGCCCATCCCCGCACAGCCGCCCCGGACCCGCAACGGCATCCCAGCCGCCGAGGGCCGCCGAATGGAGCGCAGGCGCATGCCCATGAGCTGTGTGCCTCGCGCTTTCGGCATCTTCGTGATCAACCCATTCCCCGAGAGGACACCTCCGTGTCTGCCGCAAGACCGCTCACCACCCTGCGCACCATCGCCGTCGTAGCAGCGCTCCCCCTCCTGCTCACCGCCTGCGGCTACGGATCCGACGCCACCGACGACGACAAGCAGACCGAGGTCGCGGCGGACGCCAAGAAGCTCTCCGCCGACGAAGTCAAGATCGGCTACTTCCCCAACCTCACGCACGCCACCGCCCTGGTGGGCGTCCAGGAGGGCCTGCTCCAGAAGGAGCTCGGCGGCACCAAGATCAAGGCGTCCACCTTCAACGCCGGCCCCTCCGAGATCGAGGCGCTGAACGCCGGCTCCATCGACATCGGCTGGATCGGCCCCTCCCCCGCCATCAACGGCTACACCAAGTCGGGCGGCAGGAACCTGCGCATCATCAGCGGTTCCGCCTCCGGTGGCGTGAAGCTCGTCGTCAACCCGAAGAAGATCAAGTCCCTGGACGACGTCAAGGGCAAGAAGATCGCCACGCCGCAGCTCGGCAACACCCAGGACGTCGCGTTCCTCAACTGGATCGCGGAGAAGGGCTGGAAGGTCGACGCGCAGAGCGGCAAGGGCGATGTCTCCGTCGTCCGCACGGACAACAAGATCACGCCGGACGCCTACAAGTCCGGTTCCATCGACGGCGCCTGGGTGCCGGAGCCGACCGCTTCCAAGCTGGTCGCCGAGGGCGCGAAGGTGATCCTCGACGAGGCCGACCTGTGGCCCGACAAGAAGTTCGTGATCACGAACATCATCGTGTCGCAGAGCTTCCTCAAGGATCACCCGGACGTCGTGGAGGCCGTGCTGCGCGGCTCGGTGAAGACCAACGAGTGGATCAACGCCAACCCGGACAAGGCCAAGGCGTCAGCCAACGCGGCACTGAAGGCGGAGTCGGGCAAGGCCCTGCCCGCCGAGGTCATCGACCCGGCCTGGAAGTCCATCACCTTCCTCGACGACCCGCTGGCCTCGACCCTCAACACCGAGGCTGAGCACGCGGTGAAGGCCGGCCTGCTGGAGAAGCCCGACCTGAAGGGCATCTACGACCTCGCACCGCTCAACAAGGTCCTCAAGGCCGAGGGCAAGGACGACGTCGACGACGCCGGCCTCGGCGCCAAGTAGCCGAACAGCTGACAAGCGACAACCGCCCCGATGAGTACCCAGGAGGTGACGACCTTGGCCACCACGGTCGCCAAGGCTGTCCAGGACGCCACGGCGGTGACGCACGCCGCCCGTATCGAGCACGTCTCGAAGTCCTTCCCCGCTCCGGGCACGCCCGGCGGGCAGCAGCTCGTGCTGGACGACATCACGCTCGATGTCGCACCGGGCGAGTTCGTCACCCTCCTGGGTGCCTCCGGCTGCGGCAAGTCCACCCTGCTCAACCTGGTCGCGGGACTGGACCTGCCGTCCGCCGGCTCCATCGGCACGGAGGGCCGGCCCGCCCTGATGTTCCAGGAGCACGCCCTGTTCCCCTGGCTGACCGCGGGCAAGAACATCGAACTCGCGCTGAAGCTGCGCGGGGTCGCCAAGGCGGAGCGCCGCGCCGAGGCGGAACGACTGCTGGAACTCGTACGCCTGCAGGGCGCGCACGGCAAGCGGGTGCACGAACTGTCCGGCGGTATGCGTCAGCGCGTCGCCCTGGCCCGGGCGCTCGCGCAGGACAGCCGGCTGCTGCTGATGGACGAACCGTTCGCAGCGCTGGACGCCATCACCCGTGACGTGCTGCACGACGAGCTGACCCGTATCTGGCACGAGACGGGACTGTCGGTGCTGTTCGTCACGCACAACGTGCGCGAGGCGGTGAAGCTGGCGCAGCGGGTGGTGCTGCTGTCCTCCCGGCCGGGACGGATCGCCCGGGAGTGGACCGTCGGCATCCCGCAGCCGCGCCGCATCGAGGACAGCGCGGTCGCCGAGCTGTCCGCCGAGATCACCGAAGAACTGCGCAGGGAGATCCGCCGCCATGGCCAGCACTGACACCGGCACCGACGCCACGAGGGAGGGCTCATCGGCAGCCGGGGAGTCCCAGGACACGCAGGATCTGGCGGGGCTGGAGGCCGGGCTCGACGCGCTGGACTCGGTACAGACCGACCGTACACCGCTGCGCGAGACGCTGATACGCAAAGTACTCCCGCCCATCACCGCCGTCGCACTGGTGCTGGCGGTCTGGCAGCTGCTGGTGTGGGCCGAGGTCGCCCCCGACTACAAGCTGCCGTCGCCGTCCGCGGTGTGGGACGAGGTGACCGACGCCTGGCGGCAGGGCACGCTCCTCGACTACATCTGGACATCCGTCTCGCGCGGCCTGCTCGGCTTCCTGATGGCACTCGCCATCGGTACGCCGCTCGGCCTGCTGGTCGCCCGGGTGAAATTCGTCAGGGCGGCCGTCGGCCCCGTCCTGTCCGGTCTGCAGTCGCTGCCATCCGTGGCCTGGGTGCCGCCCGCCGTGCTCTGGCTGGGACTGAACAACTCGATGATGTACGCCGTGATCCTGCTCGGCGCGGTCCCCTCCATCGCCAACGGCCTTGTCGCGGGCATCGACCAGATCCCCCCGCTGTTCCTGCGCGCCGGACGCACCCTGGGCGCGACCGGCCTGCGCGGCGGCTGGCACATCGTGATGCCGGGCGCGCTCCCCGGCTACCTCGCCGGACTGAAGCAGGGATGGGCATTCTCCTGGCGATCGCTGATGGCCGCCGAGATCATCGCCTCCTCGCCCGATCTGGGCGTCGGCCTCGGCCAGTTGCTGGAGAACGGGCGCAACAACGCCAGCATGTCGCAGGTGTTCCTGGCAATCTTCCTGATCCTGCTCGTCGGCATCGCCATCGACCTGCTGATCTTCAGCCCGCTGGAGCGGCGGGTGCTGCGCGGCCGGGGCCTGTGAGCTGCACCCCGTTTCGTGGAGTCCCCGATGCCCGGGTTCCATCCTGGCGAAGGAGGTCCACCAGCACCATGGCAGCACCGCGTAAGTGCCCCGACGGGCTCCGCGAGCGCGCAATCCGTGAGGTCCGGGCCACCGGCCGGCCCGTCACGCATGTCGCGGATCTCGGCATCCGTCCCGAAGGCCTGCGCGGCTGGGTCCGCCAGGCCGAGGCCGACGGCGGCGAGCGGGACGAGGCTGACTACCGCCGAACGCGATGAGCTCAAGCAACTCCGTAAAGAACCCGCGGAGTTGAAGCAGGCGAATGAGATCCTCAAAGCGGCCAGCGTGCTTTTTGCCCAGGAGATCGACCGTCCCCGGACGAGGCCGAGCAAGTGATCGACCACCTGCGCGAACGGGGCCTCGGGGTGATCCCGTCTGCCGGGTGCTGGAGTTGTCACCGTCCATCCATTTCGCCCGCAAAAAGCGTCCGAAGTCCGCCCGCCGGCTGCGGGGCGAGCAGCCCATGCCGCTGATCGAGGGGATCCACGCCGGGTCCGGGGCCACCTATGGGGCCCGCCGGATCACCCGCGCCCTGCGGCGCAAGGGCGTCGTCGCGCACGGCGCGGCGAGTGCTCCGAGGAGCGCCCGCCGCGCCGTGCGTCTGCCCCCGGGGGGCGGCCCGGCTCAGTCCTTCGCGGACCACCAGGCCGGGGAGCGGCCGATCGACCAGACGTCGCCCACCTGGCGTTCGTCCGGGTCGTGCGGGTCCGGGTCGCCCTATCCGTACGGGTCGGGATCCGCGACGACGACGATCCGGGCGCCGGAACGGACACCCGGTACCGGTGCATGTCCGTGACCGGAGGGGCGTCGTCCGGCTCGACCGTGTGGCCCAGGCCGGTGATCATGTCCCTCAGTTCGTCGAAACGCACCCGGCGAGCGAACTCACCGTAGGCGTCCCGGAGGGGGCGCGGTACAGCGGCCGCTCCCGGGAGCAGGCGGTGCACCTGGATACTGACGCCGAAGCACGGCCATGTGTCATCACTCTTCTGGAAGGACAGCTCGACCAGTCCGTAGTCCCGGCGCAGCAGGTCCTCGGAACGGTCGTCGAGGTAGTCCGGTCCCAGCGCCGCCTCCCATTCGGCGGGCTCCGAGCCGGTTCCGGCCCCCAGCGCGTCGCCGCGGGCGGCGACATGGGCGTAGAAATCCAGATCGGGCATCTACACCTTCTCCGTGGCGTCGATCAACGCCGAACCTCCTCTGTCCGGTCGTTGCTGAAACGCCACTGAGGATTGCGGCCTTCCTTCATGGTCTTGGCGCTCGACTCGAAGACCTCCTTGGCGGCCTTCGTCACCAAGATCATGTCCTCTCGCAGCTTCGGGTTCGACTGGATCGTGTCGATCACGGCGTCCACCTGCTTCTGGGTGGCGGTGCCCTTGCTCAGACGGATGGCCTCGCCGGTGATGCCCCCTGCCGTCCGGGCGCAGGGCGACCTCCATCCCGTCCTTCATGTTGAGGTGGGCGCCCTTGGTGACCCAGTCCTGGTCGACCTGGCCGACGTGGTCGATCTGGAAGTTGCACTTCTTCTTCTTGGCTTTGTGCACCAGGACGGTCGCGGACCCGGCGGCGACGTAGTACGCGTGGAGGCCGGAGCACGTGTGAGGCCTGGATCCTCCACCTCGGATGGTCCTCTGTCGACTCGGAGCGGCGGCGCGGCAGTGGCGCCGGTGGTCAAGATCGGCGGGAGGGCGAGAGACAGCCCGTGGCGCGTGTGCTGGTCGCACATCAACAGCACGCCCTGGGAGAACCGGCAGCATTCCAGCGGTGGCTTGGGTTCTGCGGGCGTGGGGCCATGCGTGCGACGTTCTCGCCGCCGGGGCACTGCCTGCACGGGTGAAGGCCCCGCAGGACGTGTGTCCAGCGGGGCCTCCTCGGGCCGACGGGCGGTGGTCAGAGCCGGCGGTAAGGGGACAGGGAGGTCATGCCGTTCCCAGCCTCTTCACCGCGCAGCTCGGGCGAGGACTTCAGGAGCCGGCCCGCGAGCGGGTCGCACGCGAGCAGCCGATCCGGGAAGATCGGCAGTACCTCGCCGTCGTACAGCACGGGCGCGTCCCAGTCGTCGGGGTCGCTCACGCCCTCCCGGTCGATGATCACGGCGCGGGTCGGCACCGGAAGTGCCGTCGCCGCCGCGACGACGGCGGCTTCCACGGTGTCGGCCTGCTCCGTCGTGAGGCCGTCGAGCCACAGCGTCTGGATCTCGCAGCCGAGCGGTTGGTACGCGTACTGGTCGACCACGTCGATGTCGGCGGAGAACCACCAGTTCATGGTGATGGACGCGATACGCAGACCCAGGAGCCGGCCGAGCTCCTCCGGGTCCATGAGGACATCGTCCCCTTCGACGTCGAGCACCACGGCTGCTCCCCTCGCCGGGTGGACGAGCCCGAGCCCGTATGCCTCGAAGAGCTCGGCCTGTTCGGCAAAGGTCGATGTGGCCGCCGATTCGCGGTACCACCGGATGTATCCGTCAGACATGGCTAGCAGCTCGGCAGCGTGAAGATGTGCACATTCTCTTCTCCGAATACCTTCTTGGCCTGCTTGATGGCCGACTCCGGTGTGTTGTCGGCCAGGTAGTAGATCGCTTTCACACCCGCCTCGTCGGCCGCGTACTTGTTGATCTTGAGGGCCTTTCCGAACTTGGACGGATTGGCTGCCTTGGCGCCTCCGCCCACGTAGACGTATTCACCGTTCGGTCCGATGACATCGAGGCCGCTCGAACCGACGTTGGGCATGACGATCTTGATGTCCTGGCCCTTGTCGTCCTTGGCGACCTTGCCGCCGAGCAGCTTAGCGATGTACTCCTCGCGCTTGAGGCCCAGACTTCCCGGATCATCGCCGTCGGCCGTCATCACGAACGACCGGCGCTTGCCGTCCGCCGCGGACCACGCGGACGAGCGTGCTGCGGCACCGTTCTTCTTCTTGTCCGTTGCACAGGCCGGCAGCTTTTTCCATACGTCGTCGAGGATCTCCTCGCCCTTGTCGACGAGCTTCTTCGCCTTGGCCGACTTGTCGAGGAAGTCCTTGATGCCCAAGATGGCCTTGCCGAGCTTCGGGAGCTTGGTGACCAGGGAGGCTGCCTTCGTCCAGGGCAGGTTGTTGACGACTGCCCAGAGGCAGGTCGGGATGTCGGGGTCGTCCCAGCATTCCTTGATCTCCTCGGCGGCGAGTTCGACGAGGAGTTCGGCGCCGTTCTCCTTGAGGTAGTCGAGGAGGTTCTGCTGTGACAGCGCCCGGGCAGCCTCGTACTCGGCCGGACTGATGCCCGCGGCTTCGAGAGCCTTGCGCTCCGCCTCGTCCAGGGAGTAGGGGTCGCCGTTCTCCTTGCTCTTGGCGGCCTCCTCGCGCTCCTTGCGCTCCAGCTCGCGCTGGTACTCCTCGGCCTTCTTGGCGGCCTCGTCGGCCTCCTTGGCGTACGTGCCGGCGTTCTTGGCGGCCGTCTCGGCGGAGGTGGCGTGCTTCTCGGCGGACTCGGCGAACTTGTTCGCGTCGGTGGCGTCCTTCTCCGCCTGGGCGGCGGCGCCCTGGGCGACGCTCGCTTCCTGCTCGGCCAGGTTCGCGGCGCTGTTGGCGGCGGCCGCGTGGTTCTCGGCGTCGGCGGCGGCGCCCCGGGCGCGGGCGGCCTCGGCCTCCGCCTGGGTGGCGGCGTTGCGGGCGGCGGCCGCGTCGGCGAACGCCTGGTTGGCGGCCTGGCGGGCGAGCTTGGCGTCGGCCTGGGCCTGGGCGTCGGCCTCGTTGGCCCGTGCCGCGGCGGCCCGGGCCTTGGCGCCGTCCTCGGCCGCCTGGGCGGCGGACTTCATCGCCGCCGCCGAGGAGCGGGCCGCGTCGGCGGAGGAACGGGCGGCGGCTGCAGCCGCCTTGAACGCCGGGGCGACCTGGGCGTTGGCCCGCTTGGCGGCGGCTTCGGCGGCCTCGGCGGCCTTGACCGCCTCGGCCGCCCTGGAGTCGGCCTTGGTGACCTCGGCCTGGCCCATCACCTGGGCGGCCTTGGCCACCTCGGCGGCGAAGTCGGCGTCGACGTCGGTGCCGGTGAACGGCGCGGTGAGCGCGATGGCGGTGTTCGCCGGGTCGGCGATGCCGGCCGCGGTGGTACGGGCCGACGCGGCGGCCTGGAGCGCGATCGTGGACTGGAGGCGGGCCATCGCCGCCTCACGGGTGGCGCCGTCGGCCTCGTCACGGGTGCGGTTGGCCGCCTGGAGCGACTGGTTGGCGTGGACGGCGGCCAGTCCGGCCAGCCGGGACGCCTCGTGGGCCGCGATGCCCGCGCGGGCTTCCTGCGCGGTGGCCTCGGCCGCCTGGGCATTGGCCCGCTGCGCGGCGGCGCGGGTGAGCGCGGCCTCGGCCTCGGCCCGGTTCGCCGCCGCGTTCGCCGCGAAGGCGGCCGCTTCGGCCTTGTTGGCGGCGGCGTTGGCGCGTGCCGCGTGCGCGGTGGCCTCGGCGGCCGCCGCGCGGGCGCGTGCCGCCGCTCCGGCAGCCTCGATGGCCGCCGAGCGGGAACGTACCGCCGCGGCCGACGCCTGGTCGGCCGCGCCCCGTGCCGTACCGGCCGCCGTGCCGGCGGCATTGGCCGCGGAGCGCGCCTCGGTGGCCGCCGCGCGGGCGGTCTCGGCGTGCTCGGTGCCTGCGGCCTTGGCGGCCATCGCCTCGGTCGCCCGGGCCCTGGCCGCTTCGGCGTTGTGGACGCGTTCGGCCTCGACCGCCTTGTTGCGGGCGGTGCGGGCCTTGGTCTCCTCGCCCCGGGCCTGTTCGTCGGCCTTGGCGGCGATGCCCTCCTGGGTCTGCGCGGTGGCCCGCTTCTGTGCCGCCACGGCGGCGGCGGCCTGGGCGTCGGCCCGGCGGGCGGAGGCGGTACGGGCCTCGGCTTCGGCACGTGCTCGTGCCGCCGCGGCGATGTCCCGTTCCCGCTCCGCACGCGCCCGGGCGGCCGCCGCGAGGTCACGCTCGCGTTCGGCGATGGCCCGCTGTTCGGCGGCGATCCGTGCCTGGCGCTGTGCCTCGATCCGCGCGTCCCGCGTCTTGCGGGCGTGCTCCCACGCCTCCTTCTCGGCCTGCTCGGCGGCGATCCGGGCCTGGCGGGACTTGGCCGCCGCATCGGCCGCGATCTTCGCCTGCTTGGCCGCCGCCTCGGCGAGCCGGGCCGCGGCCTTCGCATGCTCCTCGGCGTTCGCCCGCCACTTCTTGGCCTGCTGCTCGTGCAGTTCGGCCTGGTTCTTGGCGTTCAGCCCGGCGGCGTCGGCGGCCGAGGCGTCCACCGCGTGCTGCGCGGTGGCCGCCGCCTTGGCCGCCGCGTCCGCCGCACCCGCGATACCGGAGGCGACCTCCGACCACTGGACGCCGTGGGTCAGCCCGGTGTCGACCAGCACATCCGCCTGCACCTTGGCCTGCAGAGCCGCGACCTGCGCCTGCCTGGACGCGTCCTCGGCGATACCGACCTGGCGGGCAATCTCCACCTTGACCGGCCCGTAGTCGGAGACGCGCTTTCCGGCCCGGTCGGCCGCAAGCATCCGGTCGGCCTCGCGCGACTGCGCGGCCGCCGCGTTCATCGCGTTCGACGCGGTCTTGAGCGCCTTCACCGCGCTTCCGTGCGCGGCGATCAGCTTGGTACGGGCCTCGGCGGCACGGGCGGCGTTCTCCGCCAGCTTCCGCAGCCGCTCCGCCGCCTCCAGCGCCTCCTTCTGCGCCTTCTCGTGGGCCGCCCGGTCGTCCGCGTCCTTCTGCGCGGCGACCAGGTAGCCCTTGTCCAGGAACTCGGCGATCGCCTTGTCGTCGCCGGTGTCCAGGGCGGCCTGCGCGGCCCTCTTCACCTCGGGGCCGCCCACGGCCACGAGCATCTCGACCCGCTTGCGGTTCTCCGCCGCGCGTTCCTTCTCGTTCTGCTCGGTCGCCTTGTCCCGCTGCCGGGCGATGTCGGCGCCGAAGGCCAGGAAGTCCGCGCGGTCCTGCGCCGTACCCTTCAGGACGCGCTCGACCTCCGCGTTGAAGAACGGGCCGCCGGTGCCGCGCAGCCCCTCGATCTGGCGGCGGTTCCCCGTGTCGACGTCGGCACGCTTGTCCTTGGCGCGCTGGCGCGCCTCGGCCTCCCCGCGCTCCAGGAAGGTGCGGATGGCGTCCGGGTCGGTGCTCTCCAGCGCCTTCCTGGCGGCCTCGCGGACTTCCTCCTCCTCGTCGAACTCCGCAAAGTCCTCGACCAGTTGCCGATCGCGCTCGTCGCTGATGCGGTCGAGTTCGGACGTGGCGGCAGGGGCCGGGGCCGGGTCGCTCTGCGGCGTCACCGCCGCCGCGAGCCGGTCCAGCGACTGGAGCGTCCGAGTCAGCGACGCCTGCTCGGTGCGTACGGAGGTCGCGGCGGCGGCCTCGCCGGTGACGGTGCCCAGCACCGCCACGGCGATCGCCGCGGACACGGCCTTTCGTACGTGCGTGGCCACGCCCACGCGCAGCCCTTCGGCTCTGGGCCGGAATCTTCCCCTCACGGGAATCCCCCTCGACGAGTGGTTGGAAGAACCCCGGCCCCTGGTCGGGGGGCGGGGTGGTCGGTGTGCCGTCCGGACGGCCCCGGTCACGGGCCGGCCGGACACCCTGAGTCCTGAGCCGGTGCCGGACCGGATCTCCGGGCGTTACGCGACCGGATCCGGGCGGTGCCAGGGCCGGAATTCATGGGCGCCGGGGCCGGATTTCCGGACCCCGGCCCGGCCCGACGGGCATTCCCCCGGCCGCACGCCCCCGTCACGTCCCCGCTCACGGGCGCCACGGGCTGTCCGGCCCCGCCCCGGGTGCGGACGGGGCCGGTCATACGCCCCGGGTCAGCCCCGGGTGCGGTTCTCGCCGTCCTGGGCGCGGTCGAACATGGCCTTCCAGAACGCGGCAGCCTCGTCCGCCGCCGTCCGCTCCCCGGACCAGGCGGCCTCGTGGTCGTCGGCGGTGCCGGCGATCGCCTGCCAGAGGCGCTCGGCGGATTCGCGGGAGAGCTGGGCGACGATCCGCCAGTTCTCCGCCTGGGCGGCCGCGGCGGCCTGTTCGGCCTGCCAGGCGCGCTGTGCCGCGCCGGCGTGCTCGGACACCGCCTGCCAGGCGCGTTCCGCCTCCGCTCGCGCGCGTGCGGCATCGGCCGCGCCGTCCACCGCTGCCTCGGCCGCCGTGGCCTCGGCGATCAGGCGGGTCAGCGTGTGGTGGCGTACCGCCTCGGCGTCGGCCACCCGGGTGCGGTACGCGGTCAGGTCCAGCGTGGCGCCGGTGGCCCAGCCGTATCCGAAGAACTCCGCCACGTCGGCGTCCGTGGCTCCCGGCCGCAGCGCCCACTGGGCGGCGACGCGCACCTGCTCGCCCGGGTCCTCGGTGCCGAGGGCGCGGACGAACTCGCGGTCGGCGGCGGCGACGTCCAGCCGCTGCTGCTCACCGGCCTCGCGGGCGGCACGGTCGCGGCGCTGCGCCTCGGCGTAGCCGGTCGCGACGAACGCGGCCTGCTCGGCGGCGCCCCCCTTCAGGGCGCGGGTCGCGGCGGCCCGCACCTGCGGGGAGAACTGCGCCGTGTGGGTGGCGATCACCCGCTCGCAGAACGCCTTGTTGCGGGCGCGGGTGTCCCGGGCCCGCTGCTTCGCGCCGTCGAAGCCGCCGCCGGGGGCCAGCCACTCCAGGAGCGCCTGGGCCCCCCGGGTGCTGCGCAAGGCGTTCCACGCCGAGGTCCGCACCTCGGCGGCCGGGTGGGTCTTCGCCATCGATGTCACCCGCCTGCGGGCCTCCTCGACGGCGGCGGCCATCTCCGGCGACAGGGTCTGCTGCGCCTGGGCCTGCTGTGACGGTACGGCGGCGGGGGCGGCGGGGGCGGCGCCGGCGCTCGCCCACGCCGGTACGCCGCCCATGAGGGCGATCGCGCCGGCCAGCGCGCCGGCGGTCACCACCCGCGCGCATCTCCACTGACGACTCAACTCAGGATCCCCCTCGGGAAAGAAGATTGGGTGCACGGCCGCCGGGGCGGGGCCGTGCGCACGGCCCCGCCCTTCGCGGTGGTCGACGGGCGCGCCCGTGCGCGCCCGTCCGGCCGGTTCACGCGACCGGCCGGACCTGCCACAGCTGGGCGAGGGTGCGGTTGCAGCTGTAGAGCTGGGCGTCGATGCCGTTGTCCTGCTTCTGGCCGGGCACGTCGACGCACATTCCCTCGGCATGCGCGGGCTGGAGCTCGTACATCTTGCGCACCGGGTCGACCAGGATCATCCGCCAGCGCTGGTGGTCCCCCTGGCCGCAGGCGAACTGCTGGACCGCCGCGCCGGTCTTGACGCTCTTCCCCTGGATCTCCAGGCACTTGCCGCTCTTGGCGTTGCGGAGCTCGAAGGTTCCGCCGCGGGTGGCGACGGCGTTCCACTTCTGGGAGTCGGTGCCGTTGCAGGCGTACTGCTGGACGTTGATGCCGTCCGTGGTCCTGCCGCCCTCGGTCTTGAGGCACTTGCCGCTGTGGGCTGCGGTGAAGGTGACGGCCTGCTGCGGCACCTGGGCACGGGCGACGGCCTCCGCGGCGGCGGCCGCGGCCTGGCGGGCCGCGTCGGCGGCGTCCGAGGCGGTGGCCCTGGTGGGGTCTTCGTCGGCCTGGACGGCGGTGGCCGTGCCGGCGAGGACGGCGACGGCCGCCCCCGCGGTCAGGAGGGCCCGGATGGTCCGAGACATGGGGAGTTCCGTTTCTCTCGCGGGTACGGGGCTCAGGCGGCCGTGACCGGGTGGATGCGCCACTGCTGGGCGGGCGTGCCGTTGCAGGCCCACAGCCGGGCGAAGGCGCCGTCCGTCTTGCTCGCTGACTCGATGTCCACGCAGAGGTTCGAGGTGAGGGGGGCGTGGGCGGGCCGCAGTTCGTACGCCTCCTTGGTGATGTCGACCATCACCATGCGCCAGCGCTGGTTCTGCGCTCCGACGCACCACCACTGCTGGACGGCCGTGCCGCTCTTGGTGCCGGCGCCCTCCGCGTCGAGGCACTTGCCGCTGTGCCCGAAGCGCAGCTCGAAGGTGCCGGCGCCGGTGGGCACCAGGTCGATGCGCTGGTTCTCGGCGTCCGCGACGCAGGCCGACTGGACGCTGTTGACGCCGTTGCGGAGGCTGGCGTTGGGAGTGGTGAGGCACTTGTCGCTGTGCACGGCCCTGAGCTGGACAGCCGAGGGCGCCGAGGCCGCGACCGCGGCGGCGCGGGCGTCGGCGGCGTCCACTGCGGACGTGGCCACGGCGGTGGGGGCGGGGGTCGGCTCGGGGCGCGTCTCGTCGGCGACGGCGACGGTCACGGTGCCGGCGAGCGCGGCAACACCGGCCGCGACGGCCAGGGCGGATCGGGCGATCCGGGACATGGATGCTTCCGTTCTTCTCAAGTCTGAAGGGAGAGGGCGCGGGCGGGGTGGTCACCGCCCGCGCGGTCAGCGCGCGAGCGGGGTGACGATCTTCCAGGACGCGTCCTGGGCGAAGTCCTTCTCGACGTCGAAGCGGTTCTTGGCGGTCTTGTTGGCGACGTACAGGTCGCCGTAGTACTCGCGCAGGTAGCGGCCGGGCTGGGCGGACGACTCGAAGGAGGTGCCGGAGCCGCTCAGGCCCTTCTTGGCGCACCAGGTGGCGTCCTTGCGGAACTGCGTGCTGTTGTCGCTCGCGGCCATCCGGACCCGGAGGTCCTTGTGGGCGAGGTAGTGGCCCGCCTTGCGGGAGGACTCGAAGGAGTAGCAGCCCGGCTTGCCGTCGAGGGCGGGGACGACCACCCAGGTGCCGTCCTCACGGTCGGTCTGCTTGGACGCGGTGGACAGGGGGGCCAGGAACGCCTCCCCGGCGTCGGGCGCGGACTGGCGGACGTAGAAGCCGGCCGGCTTGCCGCTCGCCGGCTGGAACGACTGGCGCTTGGCCCGGTACTGACTGTCGGCCTTGAGGAAGGTGGCGACGTCCTCGTCGGTGCCGGCCAGGGCCTTCTTGGCGGTGGCGACCAGGTGGGGGTTGACGCCGGTCTTCTCGGCGGCGGCCTGGACCTGGAGCGCGAGCCGGCGGTTGGCGTCGGCGATCTGCTTGCGGCGCGCCTCGTCGTCCTTCTTGTACGCCTCTTCGGCACCGGTGTGGATGTACTGCTTCCACACGGCCGGGTCGGGACTGAGGACGGCGCGCTGCGCCGCCGCGTAGAGCTCGCTGCCCTTGGCGTCGGCCGGGGCGACACGCAACAGTTCGCGGATGAAGTTGTCGTCGCTGAGGGCGAGCATGGCCTCGGAGGGCGTGATACGGAAGAGGGCGGCCGCGTTGGTGCGGGCGGCGAGCTCCTTGCGGCGCTCGGCCTCCGCGCGGTCCTTCTCCTCCAGCTCCTTCAGCTCGTTGGCGATGTCGCGCTGGTGGGCCTCGCGGGCCCCGTTGGCGATGAACTCCTGCCAGCGGGCCGGGTCCCCGGCGAGGGCCGTCGCGGCGGCGGAGCGGACCTCGGGCCCGGCGGCCTCGTGACGCATCACGGCGCGGATGAAGTTGTCGTCGCTCAGGTCGAGCAGGTCGGGGCTGTTGGGGATGCCGAGGGCGATCAGCGCCTGGGACTTGGCGAGCCGGGCGGCGCGCTCGGCGTCGGCCTTGTCCTTCTCGCGCTGCTTGTCGACGGCGTACGCCTCGTGGATGCCGGTGACGATGAACTGCACGTGGTCGTCGGCCGATTCGCTCATCATGGCGGCCTCGGCGGCCTGCCGCACCGCGTCGAAGGTGTCCCCGCCGTCGCGGGCCTTCTGCCAGAGGGCGTGGATGAAGTCGTGGTCGCTGAGCAGCAGGACGTCCGGGCTCGGGTCCAGGCGCACCACGGCGGCGGCGTCGACCCGCTGCGTGTCGGTGGTGCCGATGCCGGCCGCGGCGGCCGGGGCAGCCGGCGGGGCGGCGATGGCGGCCTGCGGCGCGGCCACGGCCGTCACGGAGGCGAGCGCCGTGGCGGTCACCAGTCCGCGAGTGACGGCTCTCCGCACACGGGCGGAGTTCGGGTTGCTCTTCTTCATGCTGTTTTCGGTCCCCCTGTCAGGTCCCGCACGCGGTTCCCGATCGCGTGCCGTGGTCGGGGCGCAGTCTTGGAGATCACCCAGGGGTAGTCAAAGTGGAATTGATAGCTCCTGTGCCATCACTCGCTGATATCGCCATTCAAAGCCCACCTTGAGGCCAATTTTTGACTGAAAGCCGACTTGCGGGAAGCATCGGGCAACTCGCCAGTAACGCGGAGCACTTCATTCCGAATGCGGCACCAGCAGGGAGTACGCCACTGGGCCACTCCTCCGACCCGCTTCCGCCCCGGGCGGCACAAGGCACTCGGGGCCTGAGGTGCGGCCGGATTCCGACGGTTCACTTCCGTGAGGGAGGCGTGAGGAAAAAATGTGGGCCGGTACACATCAGCCGGAGCACTCCTTCTGATGCCGTATCATCCGCCGATCCCAACGTCAGATGACACGGGCGGAGTCCGCTACGAGGGCGCGTACCCCACCCGCGAGAAGGCCGAGGAAGCCGTCCGTCTCGCCCTCGCGGGATTGGGACGACAGCTGACCGGCGACGAACGTGTCGACTTGGCCGCCCGCCTCTCCCTGGAGGCCGCACGCGCCCTCACCGCGCAGATCCCCGCCACCCAGCCGCTGACCGGGTGGGCCTTCGTCGAGGACCTCGCCGCCCGCACCGGCGCCTCTCCGGCCACCACCCGCTGGGACACCGGATCCCATCTTCGCGGCCGTCGCCACCCACGCCGGCCCCGGCCTTCTCACCCGCATCCTCCACGGGGTCCGCACGGGGCGGATGGTGATGTTGGGGGTGGTGGCGAGGGTGGTCATGCGGGTTCCCGACGTCGGCGTGGCCCGGCGGGGTCGCTGCGGGGCAGCGGCCCCCGGGTGCCGGGGAGGCGTGTGCGTCCGGGGTCCGGTAGACAGGGAGGGTGAGTGACGGTGGGCCGGGCACCGGCGAGACGTCTGAGGGGCGTCGTGACGTGTGCGGTCTGTGCGGGGCACGTTGTCCGGCAATGCCGCCCCGGGAACAGCGAAGAACGGGTACCCGTACATCGGCTACTACGTCAACGTACAGGTCATGGGCTTCTTCAACCGCTACGTGGCCAAGAACGCCAGCTACGTCGAGGTCCACGGTGCCCCGCCGGGTCGCCGCGGCAAGATGCGCAAGCTGCAGGCCAAGGCCAACTGGTACAACCGGGTAAAGACCACTTGGGCTGTGCACGTAGCCGTCCAGGTGAAGCCCGGCACCAGGGTCTGGTCGTATGGAATGGTCGGTGTGTTCGGCCGGAACGGCTACGTGGCCGACATGCCTTACTCCTGTATCGCCAGGTGATCGACAACCAGTGACGGGGGTTGACTGACCTCGTCCCTCGGAAACAGCGCAGTGTGGCGCGTCCCTGAGAGGCGCGCCACACCATGCATCTGGCCGCACGAACATCAGAGGAGCAGTGGATTCGTGATGCGACAAACCATGGCCCACGTTGCCCGGGAAGCCCTCCGGGAAGGAAAGCACCCGCCTGGCGACGGTGCCAGAAACTCTCTGCCTGCTCGACTCGCCAAGGGACCCACGGCCGCCGATGTATGGATCGACGGCAATCTCGGGTTCGCCCTTGTGGTATACCGGCGTGACGACGGCTTCCTCGCTGAGGAGTTGTACTACTCCATCCGCGCGGCGACGGGAGACTGGCTCGATTGTGATCAACTTAGCGGCGGGACGCTTGCGTTCGACCTCGCGGACTTCGCAGCTGTCGCTTCCGTGCTGACCGACTCCCCCTTGGCTGTCGTGTCCGAGTCGGAGGCCCTCGTGTACACCGGTTCTGAGCACGAAGAAGGATACGAATCCGTTCGTGTGCTGACTGTGCTCGTCGGAGAGAGTCCAGATTTCATCGACTTCGACATCCGCACACAAGAACCTGATGCACAAGTGGGTCACCTCAGCAAAGAGCTCACGTCACCGTTGATGCTGGCCGTGGTCCGTGCGGGGCAGCGGCTGACCGTAACGGCCATGAAACGCGAAAACTCCTCGCTTGTCAGAGACGGGGACACCATGGAGTTCACCTTGCTGACCCAGTGAGCATCGTCGTCCTGCGGATGTGCTTCGGGCCGAGGTCAATAGGCCGGTTCGACCCGCCGTCCGGCCTGGGACCTCAGCCAGGCGAATCCCGCAGGCGGCGTAGTCCTGAGGAACTCGCGGGTACTTCGACGGTGACCAGGTCGAGTTGGCCGCCCCGAGTGGGTTGACTGGTACAACCACAGAAGACTCAACGGCGAGATAGGCCACGTTCCGCCCGTCGAATACGAAGCCAACCACTACACCGAACTCACGAAACCCCAGGTCACAACCACAGTCTGAGATCTCTATGGAACCCGGGGCGGTCAGACTGGGTTGGTACGACGACGAGGCCCAAGGCCAACAGGGCGCAGGCTTCTCATGACGTCTCCAGAGACGAGGAATCACGAGCACCGTAGGGACAACCCGGCTGCCCAGCCTTCAACACGCCCCAGGCGTAAGGCAGGGGACACAGATGCCACGTCTTCCGCACTCGCCAACGAATGCACATGCGCGTTCATGTCACGGTAGGCGACAAAGGCATCCATGACACCGCCAGCGCGTCCGGCTTCGAGCGACCGGAGCAAGGTCGAGAGGCGGTACGGTTCGTTCTGAGCGGGTCCGAGGCAGCCTTCACGGACGTGCGGCTGAGCCTGAACGCCTCGCGCCGCGGGAGCTCTCCAAGCGGGGCACAAGGCCCGGCGACCCCCACGAGATGATCCGCCGTACGTTCCTGCGCATCCTCGCCGTCAGCGGTGCACTGACCGTGCTACCGATCGATGAGGCGGAGGCTGGCCGAAGGCGTGCGCAGGGGGTCCTCGCTCAAGAACCGGCCGACGTGCGGAGCTTGCAGACCTGCACCGCCATGTACAGCCGGGGCGCGTCCGTACGGCACAGCGCGATCAGATGACGGTCGTCATCGCCGAGGAAGAAGAACCGCTCCAGCTCCGGGCGCGCGGGCCCCAAGTCCACCACGATCCGCGGCCCCTCATCACCCTTTCTGGGAAGCGGGGCTGGTGGGGGTAGAGGCAGGTTGCGGTGTGACCGCCGTAGAGGGTGTGGGTGATCGCATCAAGGCGGCGCAGGATGTCGCGGGTGGCTCGAACCGGTCGCAGACGACGGCGCGGAGCACATTCCGTGGTCCCATCGTCACGGCGGTGGGGAGGTCGTGGCCGGTGACGTCTCCGATGATCGGGACTGTCGCGCCGTCCGGGAGGGAAAGCAGTCGTACCAGTCGCCGCCGACTTCTCCGGAGGTGCGGGCGGGTACGTAGCGGGCCGCGATGCCCAGGGGCGGCGTCCGGGTGCCGGTGGGATTAGGGCTGGGGCGCGCTTCCTGCCTCGCGTCCTAGGCAGCTCAGCGCTTGCATGGCCTCGCGCTCCATGTGCGAAAGATCGCCAAGGATGGTACCGGCTTGCTGGAGAAGTTGCGTCTCGCCTGATTCGCCGGCCTTCTTGATCAGCCCTGCCACTTCCGTCCACAGGGTGGCCGCCTCGGTGTACAGCGTGAGGCCGACGCGTAGGTGGCTGCTGTCGAGCAGATCGGCGCATTCGGCGAGGAAGTCGCGGTAGAGGTTGCGGAATAGGGCGCCGCCGGTGCCGGCCTTCTCCATCAGGAGGGCAGCCTGTGGCAGGTCTCGCTGCGGGGCGTCGCTGCGCTGGAACCATGTGGGTACCAGCTTGCCGGCCTTCTCGATGCCTCGGTGGCCGAGGTTGGCGATGGGCGGGTGGAGGAAGGCGTCGGCGCAGGCTGTGATGGCGGGGATGATGTGGCTGTGCGGGGAGGGCGGGTTCGTCGGTGTGGTGAGAGTGAAAGAGCGGTTCCTGGCGGCCATCGGGGCACGTGCTGCTCTGGCCTGCGCGAGACTGGTCAGGCTGGTGGATACCGCTCCCCCTTGCTGATCAGTGTCCACCAGGTAGGCCTTGTGGTCGTCGTAGCCGTACATGGCCACGACGTGGCCGCCGAAGTGGATCCTCGAGCCGAAGTAGTCCAGGTAGTAGCTGTCGAGCTGTAGACCGACGGGATGGTCGGCCCGAATAGCGGCCGCCACGCTGTCCCATGCCTTCCGCGGTGATGTGGTCTCCTGGATCAGGAGCTCCAGCTTGAGCCTGTGGGCCAGGTTTCTGGTGATGTCGAAAGGCTTGACCCGTCCTCCGAGGAAGGGGAAGCCCATGTTCTTGCTGTCCCAGTAGATGAACGACAGACCGGAGCCGAGACCGAAGAGCATGGGCTCGGACAGATCAAATCCCTGGTGCCGCAGCAGCACCCCCAGAGCTGTCGTCTCGCAGTGCTGCGTACCGCGGGCGTCGATGTCTGTCACCGTGGTCATGCCGTACTCTCCTGGACAGGGATGATCAGTCGGGTCATCAGCACTTCTTGTGGTGCCTCTTCCGGTCCGACGAGATAGGCCTCGCGTACAGGTGCTTGCGGGCGCAGTCCGCGCTCGTGGATGGCGGCGAAGAGCGCGTTGTAGGCCAAGGGCAGTTGGGCGTAGGGCCCGGCGTGCAAGGTCTCGGCAACGAGCCCACCGGGCAGCACCTCGAATTCCAGGCCGGGTGAGCCCTCCCCCTGCGTGGTCTGCGCTCCGACGGCGATCTCCATCCGGTCTTCGAGGTCCAGCGGGTACAGCCCCCACAGCGGTGGCTCCCACGCAATGCCCGTCTTGCCGAGCACGGGCAGCAGTCGACCTACACACTTCTCGACGCTGGTTCCGATCTCCGCGGGAGTGCATACCGTTCGCACCACTGCCAGCCGTCGCTCTGGCGCCCTGTTCATCGTCACCTCATAGCCGGGCAGGCCGTCCGCTGCCAGCCGCTCCAGTACCTGAAGCCGGGCCTGGTCCCTGCTGATCCGCTCGGCAAGACGATCCCGCTCGGCGCGTAGGATCTGTGCCATGCGCTCAGGCTCGGCACGCAGGGCCTGGGCGATCACGGCCAGGGGAAGATCCATTTCGCGCAGCAGGGCGATGGTCAGGGCATCACGGGCCTGTGCGGGTGCGTAGTAGCGGTAGCCAGAGCCGGCGTCCACGCGGATGGGAGCCAGCAGCCCCATGTCGTCGTAGTGCCGTAGCTGCTTGATGCTGAGTCGGCACAGCCGGGCGAAGCGCCCGATGGTGAGGAGTTCGTCTTGCACGCCATCATGGTGGACTCTCCCCCGGTGGGAGAGTCCAGCGCTGCGACAGTGAGCTCACCAACTTCCTGATGCCGCATTCCATGACGGTATCGGGAGACTCGTTCGTTGCGCGGGCACTGGAGTCGTGCTTGGCTCCCCCGATGAACTTTCTGTTGACGGCGAGTGGCCTCCGTAACGAGACGCTGCGGGATGCGCTGCGGGACATGCTGGGTAGGCCGTTCGGATCAGCGAACGTCGTGTTCGTTCCCACCGCATCAGTCGCCGAGCCCGGGGACCATGGATGGTTCGTCGCGGACATGAACCGGCTGCACGGGCTGGGCTGGCGGGAGTTCGACGTGCTGGAGCTGAATGGCCTGCCCCGGCAGATGATCCTCGACCGACTGCTTAACGCCGACGTCATCTACGTTGAGGGCGGCAACCAGTACCACCTCGCGCGCAGCATCACCGGCAACGGCCTGTCCGACGGCTTCCTGGAGGCCCTGGAGAGTCGGGTCTACGTGGGGGTCAGCGCCGGTTCAATGATCTTCAGCCGTAATCTCACGGGACACTCTGCCGACGTCATCGGGGACACCACCGACCTCCATGCACTCGGCGCGACGTCCGTGGAGCCGCCGTTCGGCCTCTTCGACTGGTATCTCAAGCCTCACCTGTACTCACCGGATTTCCCCGAGCGGGACGACGCCTGGGCTGATCGCGTCGTTGCGCGCGCGGACTTCCCGATCTACTTCATCGACGACGAGACGGCCGTTCGCGTCAGGGACGGCAAGGTGGATGTCGTTTCCGAAGGCCGGTGGCGGTTCCATCCGTGACTCAGCACACGCGGCGGGGTTCGGACAGGTCAGTGCTGCGCCCAGGGCGAACTGATGCGGAGCGGCGGGGCGAAGCCGCTTGCGCGAGGTGGTCGGGAGTGACGTTGTGCCGTGCGGGACGGTGCTTGCGGCGGATGAGCGGCCAAGCCTCGGCGTGATGCGGTCCAGGTGATCAGTGACTCGCTCATCCCCCGGGGGGCGTTCGTGGTCGAGGCAGTGCCGGCGGGCGCGCATGATCCACGCCCCCGGTACCCGTACACCGCTCCCCGAGACGGGGACGCGGATCGCTGCTCGCCATACGGGCATTGGGCGTGATGCGGTCTCGCGTCGCCTGCGCAGGGTCGCCGGCCGGTGGGACGCGGTCATCTCTTCTCGACGGCCTCCCGGGACCGCACTGTCCCGGGGAGGCGTATGGGCATCGCGGCCCCGGCCATGACCCCGGAGCCCTGCAGCGAGGACCACGGGAGCCGGAATGCGCGCGCGACAAGCCCCTGGATGCTTCCACCCGGACCCGCCGCTGGCCGCGATCCGAAGTGTCACGTCGTCAGTGAGGCGACCTTCCGGCTGTCAGGCGCGGCACCAGGAGTCATTGTCGAGGTGGGAGCCTGCCATCGGTCCCATCCGTAGCATGCCCCCTTCCACGGCCCATGAGGCCCGGTGACATGTGAGGATTCGGGCCCGGCGAGGAAGGCGACGGCCGCGGCGACCTCCCGCACGTTCCGCCGTCGCGGCCTATGCCGGCGCCGACCTTCTGACCAGCAGCCTTCAACAGCTCCCCTCCGGCTACGCCCCACTCTTCGGCCGCGCCGAACCGAAAGTGATGTCACCTCCATCATGACAGGTCAGAGGGTGTTTGCGTAGGAGGAACAGCACAGGCGAGCAGCCTGTTCCGCCCTCTGCGGGACACTCAGAATCTCCGTTGTGAAGCAATCGGGGAAAGTCGATCAGGACGACATCGTGCGAGCGCGGAATGGATTGCTCGCCTCGGGACGCCGCACTCCGCGTGAGGAATTCGACGCATGTTTAGGTGCTCGCTCAGGTCAGCCCCGCCTCGTACTTGCCCCTCTTGGCCAGGGCGCCGCAACGTCTGAGCTACGACTGCCGCTCGGGCAACAAGCATGTGGCCTGTCCCGCCCTGCGGGAGGAGGCGGTGGCCGTGGCACGGTCCATCGATCCGGCCATGCCTGCCCGCGCCGACGTTCTGTACGAGGCCCTCGACACCTGCCAGCGAGAGCTGTGCGTCGTGGGCCGACGCGACGAAGGACTTGCCATGCGCGCCGAGATGCTCGCCATCGGCCGTGCGCAGGCCGAACTGTCCGGAGGCCCCGTGGTCATGGGGCTGTACGAGTGGGCCGCCGGGCTTTCCGATGAAGGCCGGTGGGCCGAGGCTGCCGACCGTCGCCGGCTCCAGCCCGGCCGCATCGTGCACCCGGATCGCGGGTCGGCGTACGCCTCCTACGAACCGCGCTGCGAGATACGCCGGTTGGGACTACGGCAGAGCGTGGGCCGGACCTGTTCGTGCTGTGACAATGCCGCCGCCGAGAGCTTCTTCGCGCTGCTGCAGCCGGAGATCAACACCCGCCGCCGCCCGACCGGACCACCGCACGCGTGGAGATCTTCACCTTCATCGAAACCTTCCACAACCGCAGAGGGCTCCGGAAGCATCCGGCCTGGGGGTGCCTCACCCCGCTGGAGATCCGACAGCGACACGAGCAGCAACACATCTTCGCAGCGCAAACACGTCTGTCCGGCATCACGGGGAACTTCCGCTTTCCTCTCGTCAACCAGTGCTGCGTGCACATCTGTTCAGCGCGCACGCATGGCGCCGGCGCCACAAGCCAGGCCATCCCCGGGCAGGTGGAAGCCGTGGTCAAGGACAAAGTTCAGCCCATCGCATAGCGCCACTTTCGTGCGTGACGGTGCCGTGCCGAGTGGCGAGGGTGGCAACAATGAACATCCCGCGGCCGTGCTCGTCCTCCGCGTCGGTGTGCGACGGCAGGGGGGACTGCGAGCCACCGTCGATGACCTCGATGCGAAGGGCGCCGCATCGCATGCAGCGGACCCGCAGGGCTGCCGGCGGGAGAGCGTGGACGACGGCATTGGTGACCAGCTCGGAGATGATGAGAAGCGCGTCTTCGCATGCCGAGGGCGGCACTCGCAGACGCGCCAGGAAGTCGTGCGCGAGGCGGCGGATCCGGCTGACGTCTTCGGCGCCGGCGCCTACCACGACGAGGTACCTGGCTTCTTTGTCATCCGTGTCGGGCCAGGGTCCGTGGCGCTGGCCCTGACCGGAACCAGGGGCCGTGGCGCCGGGATCCGCGTCGAGCAGTTGCACCGGCCCGGCCGGTTCAGGGAGCACTTGGGTAGTCATGACAACCTCGCGCCTTCCGCGTGGGGGCCGAGCGGACTCCGACCCCGCCCCAAACTGGTAATAACCAGATATGACCAGACTGAACCCGGGGTGGAGAGGTTGTCAATTGGGTCCAAGGAGATTTTCGGCAGGCCTCAGGGCGAAACGGCGCGGAGGGGGATCGCATGCATCAGCGTCCGCTCCGGTTCCGGGCGCGGAAAGCCCGACGGTGGGACTCCTGCATCTGCTCCAACGGATCACCGTCGATCTCCCACGGCCAGGCGGTGGCGACTGCCGACATGGCCTCGAAGACCGGCCAGGCGTCGCGCGGGCGCGTGGCTTTCGTCAGTACGTAGGCGAGGAGGTTGAGGTCGGCGAGTGCTGCTGCGTGCCTGAGGAATCCGGGCTGCGGCCAGGTGGCGACAGCGTGGTCGACAAGGGCGCTTTCGTGCGGCTGGTTCCAGTGCCGGTGTGCGGTCAGCGCTTCGATCCCGCCGGCTGCCAGAGCTCTGCGGTACCGGGCGAGGGAGTGGGTGAGGCTGAGGGCCGCCACGGGGGCTCCGGGGGGCGCGGCGATGGCGACGGAGTCGAGGAACTGCACGGTCAGGGCACTGGATCCACATTCCTCCGGGGAAACGTAGCCCAGCATCTCGCGGTGTGCTTCCCGGTTCCAGCGGTCGCGCTCTTTGACGGCCTCCCACACGGGCTGCACCGCCGCGCCGGAGGCCCGCTGCATCCGGTGGCAGCTGAGCATGGCAACCCAGGGGGCGGGGTCCGGGGGCGCGAGCGCCGCTGCGTGCCGGCACAGACGCATGGTGGCGTCGATGTCGAGAGCCGCACCGGTGGCGCGGGCCCTGTGGATGTCGGCGAAGACCTGGAGGAGCAGGGCGTCGGCGCCGGCAGGTTCCCGGCTTCGCCAATGGTGGGCCAGGACGGAGGCTTCGGGGATGGTGCTGAGCACGAGCAGGCGGTGCATGCGCCGGTCCCAGTCGTCTGCCGCATCGCGCAGTACCTGCTCGATGGGGTACGTGAGGGCCCCGCGGTCGTTGGCTTCCGCCAGGTTGTCGCCCTGGGCGGCGATCTGGGCTTCGAGGTGGGTCAGAGTGCGGGTGAGCTGGCTGTCGTCCAGTTGTGGGCACAGTCGGCGGGGTGGTCTCTGTCGTCTTCGGGTCCACATGGTCACCTGCTCCTTCCTCCGTTGTGTCCGTGCGGCAGCGGGTGCCGGGGCCGCTGCCGCACGAAAGCTGTCAGGCCGTGCGAGGCGTCTGTGCCTCAGCGAGGGACGTCCCGGCAGACTCCCCCAGGGCGGAGGTCGTGTCTGTGGCCGTCACGGCGAGCAGAGCTGCTCCGAGGAGCCCGGCGTCCGCACCGAGAGGAGAGATCTCCACGGTCGGTGCGGTCCGCCAGGCCAGTCCCCGTTGCAGGCTCCGACGGACCGGGGTCGTGAGGAGGTCTCCGGCCGCTGCAATACCGCCCGCCAGGACGATGCGCTGGTGGTCGAACAGGACCGTCGAGGTAACGAGTGCCCTGCCGAGGGCGTCCGTCGCCTCGGCCCAGACGCGGGCGGCGTCCGGGTCGGTGCCGAGGCGTGCGGTGATGTCGGCGGCGGTGTCCGCACTGCTGCCGGTGCGGCGGTAGCGACGGACCAGGGCGCTGGCTGCGGCGTAGGCCTCGACGCATCCGCGCTGACCACAGGGGCACGGCTCGCCGTCGGCGTGCACGGGGATGTGGCCGAACTCCCCGGCGATGCCGCTTGCGCCGTGTATGACTCGGCCGTCGCTGACGATGCCGGCAGCCAGACCGGTACCGAGCACGACCACGAGCAGGTCGCTCACGCCGGCTCCGAGCCCGAGCTGCCGCTCCGCCAGGCAGGCGGCCCTCACATCGTGCTCGAGGGTGACGGGCAGGTGCACGGCGGCGGCCACGGCTGCGGCCAGAGGTGTGTCGCGCAGGCCGAGGTTCGATGCGAAGCGGACGATTCCGGCGTCGGTGTCGATCAGCCCTGGAGCGGAGAGGCCGACGGCCCTGACGCCGGGCCGGACGAGGGCGGTGGCCGCCTGCACGACCGCGGCGACGACAGCGTCTGGTCCCCTCGTTGAGGGCGTGGGAAGTCGCAGGGTTTCCTCGGCCGTCCCTTCGGCGTCGTAGCGGGCTGCCTTGATCGTGGTGCCGCCGAGATCGACGGCGACAACATGGGCGGGGCGTGTCATCAGTACCTTTGTCCGGCGGGCTTGTGGCGGGCAATGGAGCGGTAGTAGGCCCGTTGTTCCAGCCGGGAGGCGGCGAGCGCGTCCACCACGACGGTGACGTGGGGGTGCAACTGGAGGACCGAGGCCGGGCAGGCCGCGGTCACGGGGCCCTCGACGGCAGCAGCCACCGCGCGGGCCTTGTGCGGGCCGGTGGCGATCAGCACGAGGTGGGACGCCTCGCCGATCGTCGCGAGTCCCTGGGTGATGACGTGGCGGGGAACGTCCTCGATGCCGCCGAAGAAACGGGCGTTGTCGCGGCGGGTGTCGTCGGTGAGGGTCTTGAGCCGGGTGCGTGAGGCCAGTGAGGAGCCCGGCTCGTTGAAACCGACGTGGCCGTTGACCCCGATGCCGAGTATCTGCAGCCCGACGGGCCCTGCCTCGGCGAGGCAGCGCTCGAAGCGGCGTGCTTCCGCAGCCGGGTCGGGTGCCGTGCCGGAGGGCAGGTGGAGTCGCGCGGGGTCGAGGTCGACATGGTCGGCCAGCTCGCGTCGTATCACCTGGGCGAAGGACTGCGGATGGGCGGCCGGGAGCCCTACGTACTCATCGAGCAGGAAAGCCTCGATGCCGCTGAAGCTGAGGCCCTCGTGACGGTGGCGCCGGGCCAGATCCCGATAGACCCCCAGGGGGGAGGAGCCCGTGGCCAGCCCCAGCGTTCTCACGCCCTCCGCCAGCGCCTGGTGGACGATGCCGGCGACCGTGCGGCCGGCGTCCTCCGCATCAGGGCGGATCACCACCTCCATGTCACAGCCCCTCGCCGTTCGGGGCCACCGCGCGGAATGTCTCGCTCATCTCCTGGGCGGTGGCACGCGCCGCCGCCGAGCTGGTGGCGTCGAGCACGGCGGCCGCCAGGCTGCGGCACTGCTCCAGCGTGAGCTCGGCGAGCGCGTCGCGGACGTCGGCGACGGCTGGGGCGGCCATGGACAGGCCGCTCACCCCGAGTCCGGCCAGAACGGGCGCCAGCAGCGGATCGGCGGCCGCCTCTCCGCAGACACCCACGGGCCGGCCCAGGGCCTCGGCCGCGCCACACACCGTGGCGACCAGGGTGAGCAGGGCCGGCTGCCAGGGGTCCAGGAGATGGCCGAGGGTCTGGGAGGTCCGGTCGGCGGCCAGGCTGTACTGGGCCAGGTCGTTGGTGCCGATGCTGGCGAAGTCGACATGAGGCAGCAGATCGTGCGCGCGCAGGGCCGCCGACGGTACTTCGATCATGATTCCGACGTTCTGTACGCCGCAGCTGCGGGCGAGGCCGGCAAAGTGGGCGGCTTCCTCTGCAGTGGTGACCATCGGCGCCATGACCCTCATCCGCGCGCTGGTGCGGCGCTGTGCCGTAACAAGGGCTGCGAGCTGGGTTTCGAGGATGCCCGGCCGCAGCGTGGCCGTGCGCAGCCCCCGCAGCCCGAGAGCGGGATTGTCCTCACGGGGCAGGTGCAGGAAGGGAAGGGGCTTGTCCGAGCCGGCATCCAGGGTGCGCACCGTCACCGTGCGCCCCTCGAAGGAGTCGAAGACCTGGGAGTAGGCCCGAATCTGTTCCTCGAGCGTGGGGGGTTCGCGGCGGTCCAGGAAGAGGAACTCGGTACGGAACAGCCCCACCCCTTCGTTGTCGGCCTGTGCCGCGCGGACGGCGTCCGCGGGAGTGCCGATGTTGGTCAGGAGCTGAACGGCGTGATGGTCGGCGGTGCGGCCCGGCCCTTCGGTGCGGGACTGTGTGCGGGTCCGGGCGTCGTCGAGGGCTTGCTGCCGACGTTGGGGCGAGGGGTGGGCCTCGACGGTGCCGGCCCGGCCGTCGAGGAGGACGGGGATGCCGTCCTGCAGGGCGCCGGCCTGGGGGCATCCGACCACCGCAGGCAGACCGAGTGCGCGGGCGAGGATGGCGGTGTGGCCGGTCGGGCCGCCCTTCTCGGTGATCAGGCCCACCACGTCACCGCCGGCCAGCTGCGCGGTGTCGGCCGGGGAGAGGTCCTCTGCGGCGAGGATGAACGAGTGTCCTGGACGGGGTATGCCGGGCATGGGCACGTCCATCAGGAGTGCGACGGTGCGGTTGCGGATGTCGCGCAGGTCGGCGGCGCGTTCGGCCATGTATCCGCCGGCTTGCTCAAGTTGGGTGCAGTAGGCGTCGATCGCGAGGGAGAGGCTGTGGGCGGTGGGCACGCCTCGGCCGATGTGGTGGGCGGCGGCCTGGACCAGGGCAGGGTCGCCGGCCATGGCGGCGCCGGCCTCCAGGATGGCGCCTGCCGTGCCGCCTGTAGCGATGGCGGAGAGTTGCGCGGCCACTTCGGTCAGGGCCTGGCGTACCCGCTGGACTTCGTGGGCCGAGTTCTCACCCGGTGCTTCGTCGGGGTCGGTGATGACCGGCGGCGTCATGCGGGCCAGGGGGGCACATGCCACCCCGGGGCTGACGCCGTAGCCGGTCATCGTGATCGAGGTGGGGCTCACGCGTCGAGCTCCTTGCTCAGCAGGGCCGCCAGTTCCTCCAGGACGGTCTCCGCCTGCCGGCCTTCTGCGGACAGGGTGACCCGGTCGCCGTAGCCGGCGCCGAGCGTCATGACTCCCAGCATGCTGTCGGCGGCCACGGGGGGCTTGCCGTCGACAGCGATCGTGACCGACAGGGGCGCCCGGGAGGCGGCCTGGACGAAGGCGGCGGCGGGCCTGGCGTGCAGGCCGCTGTGTGAGCCGATGGAGACGACGCGCTGCGCCATGGACGGTTTTCCTTTCGAAGGGCTGTCGGAGTGCGTGGGGCCGTGTCAGGCCGCGGGCTGGGGCTGGCGTTCCTGATCGGCCTCCGGGTTGTCCTCCTCGCGGCCGGGGGTGCGCAGGTTCCAGCGGCGGATGACGAAGCGGAACAGCACGTAGTAGAGGGCGGCGTAGCCCAGGCCTATGGGAATCAGCAGCAGCGGGTTGGTGGCCTTGCCCCAGTTGAGTACGTAGTCGATGAGACCGGAGGAGAAGGTGAACCCGTGGTGGATGTCGAGGGCGTTCACCAGGGCGAGGGACGTTCCGGTCAGCACGGCGTGTATCAGGTACAGGGGCCAGGCGACGAAGAGGAAGGCGAACTCGATCGGCTCCGTGATGCCGGTGAGGAAGCTGGTGAGTCCGGCGGAGAGCATGATCCCGCCGACGGCCTTGCGGTGTTCGGGGCGGGCTTCGCGCCAGATCGCCAGGGCTGCGGCGGGAAGGGCGAACATCATGATCGGGAAGAATCCGGTCATGAAGATGCCCGCCTCGGGGTCGCCCGCGAAGAATCGGTTCAGGTCGCCGTGGGTGCCGTTGTGGTCGCCGAGGATGAACCACACGACGGAGTTGAGGATGTGGTGCAGGCCCAGCGGGATGAGCAGCTTGTTCGCGGTGCCGTAGATCCCTCCGCCGATGATGCTGTTCTCGTCGACGGCCTCGCCGACCGCGGTCAGACCGCTGTTGAACAGCGGATAGACCAGGCTCATCAGAACGCCCACCACGAGAGCGGTGACCGCGGTCAGGATGGGCACGAGTCTGCGGCCGCTGAAGAAGCCGAGATAGGGCGGAAGCACCGTGCGGTAGAAGCGCTGCCACAACACGGCGGCGAGCAGGCCGATGACGATACCGCCCAGGACTCCGAAGTTGACCACCGCCTGTTCGCCGGCCAAGTCCTTCTCGCCCTCCAGCACGACCGGCGACATCGCCTTGAAGACACCGTCCAGGACGAGATACCCGACCACTGCGGCAAGGGCGGTGGAACCGTCCGCCTTCTTCGCGAACCCGATCGCGATACCCACGGCGAAGATCAACGGCAGGTGGGTGAACAGCGCTCCGCCGGCGGCCGAGATGACGTGTGCGGTGTCCTTCAGGGCGGAGAAGCGGCCCAGGACGTCGTCCTGCCCCAGCCGGAGCAGCAGGCCGGCGGCCGGAAGCGTGGCGATCGGCAGCATCAGGCTGCGGCCGAGTTTCTGCAGGCCCGCCAGGCCGGGACGGCGGCCTGCGGACGTGGATGTACTGGTGCTCATGACAACCTCAAAGGCGTGTGCAGGGGGGCGGGACGCGGAGAGCCGGACGGGTACGTGGCAGCCCGAAGCTGCCGGATTGGCCGAACCATCAGCTCTGGTAGTGACTGGTAATGACCAGTTGACCCTCAGCATGGCCCCGCACCCGGGGCATGTCAATGCTTCGACGCAGCAGAACGCCGCGGCGCGTGCAATCCGCCACGAGCGGGCACAGGCGCTGCCGTGATGAAATCGAGGCCTGGCGCATGCTGCATACTGGTAGTAACCAGTCAGAGAGGTGCGATGAAGCCTCCCGGAACCGAGAGTGGGGTCGCAGTGGCTACACAGCAGATCGCCGCCAAGAGCATGGTGCCCAAGCACGCACAGCTGCGCGCGATTCTGGTCGACATGTGCACCAACCGACTCTCCCCCGGCGACGCACTGCCGAGTGAGCGCCAACTGTGCCTCGACCACGGGGTCAGCCGGGTGACGGTACGCGAAGCCCTCAGTCAGCTCGTGGCCGAAGGACTGGCCGTGCGGGTACACGGGCGCGGCACCTTCGTTGCCGAGCGGACACACCGCTCGGAACTCGGCCTGGCCTCCTTCCACGAGGACATGCGCCGACTCGGCCTGGAGCCGGGCACCGTCGTACTCTCGACCGACAAGAAGGCCCCCACCTCAGCCACCGCCGCGGCTCTCCGGATGACCGAGAAGCAGCAGTCATGGCACGTCCGCCGCCTCCGGCTGGCCAACGGGACGCCCATCTGCGTCGAGGACGCCTGGTACAGCGCCGACCTTCTGCCGGAGCTGGACAGCGTGGACTTCACCGCCTCGATCTACGACACCCTGGGCTCACGGTTCGGATATCCCGTCGACCGTGCGGAGCAGACGGTCGGGGCAGGGTCGGCCTCCACGGAGACCGCCGCCCTCCTGGGCATCCGCAAGGGCACTGCCGTCATGACCTTCGACCGCATCGCCTACAGCGGCGAGCAGCCCGTCGAGCACGCGTACTCGTGGTTCCGCGCCGACCGTTACCAGTTGCACATGACCCTCACCGAGCACTGAACCCCGGCCCGAGGCATCCCGGGCGGGAGTCATGCATTGACCTGCACGCACGCCACTAGCCGTATTGATCACGAGCGTTGTCGACACGCAGGGTCTTGATCGTGCTGAAGGCCTCCGTGTGTGGTGGAGGTGTCGGATCTTCACCGCACGGAGGCCTTCGTGTCCCACCGTGATGCCCGGCTGACCGTCTTCGGGAGGCGGCTGCTGGTCGAACGTGCGCGTTCCGGACGTCCGGTCGCTCCTGTGGCCGCCGAGATGGGGCGCTCGCGGGCCACGGCTCACAAGCGGATGCGCCGATGGCGGGCGGAGGGCGAGGCCGGCCTGCAGGACCGCTCCAGCCGGCCACGCACCATCCCGCACCGCACGGAGCCCGAGGTGGAAGCACGTGTCTGTGAGCTGAGGCAGACCCGCAGGCTGAGCCCGGCCCGCATCGGCCCGACCCTCGGACCGCCCGCCTCGACCGTGCACCGCATCCTGACCCGGCACGGTCTCAGCTGGCTGATCCTGGCCCGACCGGCCCACCGGAGAGCCCGTCCGCCACCAGGAACGGGCCCGGCCCGGCGAAATGGTCCACGTCGACATCAAGAAACTCGGCAGCATCCCCAACGGCGGCGGCTGGCGCACGGTCGGCAGCTCTGACGGGACGCCGCCGCCACCGCACTCGGCGCGGCCACCCCCCGATCAGTCGTGTGAACAACGCTACGAGTCAATACACCTAGCCAACTGTTTGACATGTACACGCTTTTCAGGGTTGCCCGCCCCGCCCCCCTGGGCTACCCTTCTGGTCATAACTGGTAATTACCACTTCCCTGCGGCGTGCTCCTCACTTCGGCGCGGCGCCGCATCACTCCGCTGATCAGGAGGGGCACCCATGTCCAAAGCCCGACTCATCGTCGAAGGGCTCGGAGGAGCAGACAACATCGCCGACATCGAGGCCTGCATCACCAGGCTGCGCACCGAGGTGAACGACCCGGGCGTCGTTGACGTGGGCGCCCTCAAGAGAGCAGGCGCCCACGGGGTCCTGGTGTCGGCCGGAGTCGTCCAGGTGGTCGTCGGCCCCGAGGCGGACTCCCTGGCCGAGGACATCAAGGAGCTGCTGTGAGTCTTGCCGTCTACGCCCCACTGGCCGGGACCCTCACGGCACTCGGCAAAGTCCCCGACCCGGTTTTCGCAGCTCAGATGGTGGGATCTGGAGTGGCGGTGGAGCCTCCCCACGTCGCCGGGCCCGTCGACGTCGTAGCGCCGGTCGCCGGCACGGTCGCCACGCTGCACCCGCATGCGTTCGTGATCCATACCAGCAGCGGGGCGGCCGTCCTCGTGCACCTGGGCATCGACACCGTGCGGCTGAAGGGAGAAGGGTTCCGCGCGCATGTCGCCGAAGGAGAACAGGTAGAGGTCGGCCGGACTGTGATCACCTTCGACCCGAGCGCGGTCCGGGCACTCGGCCTGTCCGCCATCTGCCCGGTTGTGGTCCTCGACAGCCGGCCCGGATCGACGCAGCCGCCGTCCGTCACCGGCCCGGTACCGGCCGGGGCCCTGCTGTTCAGCTGGGCGGCGCTGTGACAACGGCCGACGCCCGTCCCCCGAAGAGGACCGGCGGCCAGGGGCCCGGCTCCCGTCCGCCGTGCGAAGCGGTCCTCCTGGACCTGGACGGCACCCTGGTCCTCAGCGAAGAGGTCCACCGCCTCGCCTGGCAGGCGTTCTTCGACACCTGGGGCGTCGAGGTGACCGACGCCGACTACGAGCAGCAGTACATGGGGCGACGGCCCGGTGACGTCATCGTCGGCGTTCCCGGGCCCTGGACGGGCGCCGACGCACAAACCGTGCTGTCCACCATGACCGCCTTCACGCTGGAGCACGCCGGCAGCGTCGAGGTCGTTCCCGGTGCTGCCGCACTCATCCGGCGGCTGCGCGTGAAGTATCCCGTCTCCGTCATCACCAGCGCCGGTGCGCTGTGGGCCCAGCACCTCCTCGACAAGGTCCTCGGCGTACGCCACTTGGTCGACGTGGTCATCACGGCAGAGGACACCACGTCCGGGAAACCCTCCCCCGAGGGCTACCTCAGGGCCTGCACCGCCCTGCGGGCGCGGCCCGAGCACTGCCTGGCCTTCGAGGACTCACCGTCGGGAGTCCGCGCTCTGGTCGCCGCCGGTGTCCGGGACATCGTCGGCGTCACCACCACCACCGCCGCGGCCGACCTCACCCTGGCCGGAGCGCGCTGGACCGTCCCCGATCTCACCGCCGCGAGCGTGCGCAGCATCCGCGGCGCCCTCAGAACACACTCCCCGAATGCGGGACGCAACGACGAGGAGACCGAAGCATGAAAAGACTCGAGGTGGCCGTGATCGGTGCCGGATTCATCGCCCGCACCCACGTGCCGGCCTGGATCGCCCTCGGAGCACGTATCCGCATCTTCTCCACCGACGACCAAGCCGCGCTGCTCGCAGAGGAGTTCGGCCTCACCAAGGCCGCTTGCCTCGATGAAGCCCTGGACGGGGCATCGGTCGCCGACATCTGCACCCCCACCGCCACCCATCGCGACATCGCCCTGGCCGCCTTCGCGGCCGGAGCGGACGTCCTGTGCGAGAAACCCCTCGCCCTGACACCGCAGGACGCCCAAGAGATGGCCGAAGCCGCCCACAAGGCCGGACGCCTGCTCTACCCCGGACACGTCGTGCGATTCTTCCCCGCCTACAGCCGGCTCCGCGACGCCCTCGCCTCCGGGGCGGTCGGACGCGTGGCCGTGGCCCGCTTCACCCGCACCGGCCGCTATCCCACGTGGAGCCCCTGGTTCGCCGATCCCGCCCTCTCGGGGGGCATCGTCACCGACCAGATGCTCCACGACATGGACATCGCCCGGTGGCTCTTCGGGGAGGTCGTCGGCATCCACGCCACCCAGCGCGGCCACCTCACCGCACCTGCCCCGGAGGCGCCCGTCGCCACCGGCAGCGCCACCCTCACCCACGAATCCGGCGTGATCTCCCAGGTCCTGGGTGTGTGGGGCCCGCCCGCCAGTCCGTTCCGCTACACCTTCCACGTCGCCGGCTCCAACGGCACCCTCACCCACGACTCCCTCGCCCACCCGTCGTTGCACCTGACCGGTTCAGCCGGCGCCCAAGCGGGCGCAGTACCCACGGGCGACTTCGGCGAAGACCCCTTCGCCGCTCAGATCCGCGAGTTCGCGTCCGCCTTCCAGGGCGGCCCCGCCCCGCGGGTGAACGCCCTGGACGGTGTGGCGGCAGTCCGGATCGCCGCAGCCGCCCGCCGCTCCGCAGCTACCGGGCTGGCCGTCGCCGTCCACGACGCAGCCCCGCGCACGCTCACGGAAGGAAGCCCCCGATGAAGGTCGCCCTCCTGTCCTTCGCCCACGTTCACGCAGCGACGTACATCCAGCTGCTGCGCGACCGAAGCGACATCGAGCTCATCGTGACCGACCCCGACGCCGACCCCGGCGACCCCACCCGCGGCAAGTCCCTGGCCGACGAACTCGGTGTCTCCTACCGGGCCGATTACGACGAGGCCCTCGCAGAGCGTCCCCGGGCCGTCATCGTCGCCAGCGAGAACGCCCGCCACCGCACACTCGTCGAGCAGGCCGCCGCCGCAGGTGCTCACATCCTGTGCGAGAAACCCCTGGCCACCACCGAGGACGACGCACGCGCCATGATCGACGCCTGCGAACAGGGCGGCGTGAGCCTCATGACCGCCTACCCCGTACGCTTCCACCCCGCCTTCGCAGCCCTCCGGCACACCATCGCCGACGGCACCCTCGGGCCCCTCCTCAGCATCCACGGCGTCAACAACTCCCGCCCCCCAGGCCTGGTGCGCCCCTGGTTCGCCGACCCCGTTCTCGCCGGAGGCGGCGCCATCATGGACCACACCCTGCACATCGCAGACCTCCTGGACGTCCTCCTCGAGGGCGAGCAGCCCACCCACGTCCACGCCGTCGCCAACTCCCTCCTCACCTCCAGCACCGACGGACCAGAAGTGGAGTCCGCCGGGCTACTCACCCTCACTTACCCGCGAGGGCTCGTCGCCACCATCGACTGCAGTTGGAGTCATCCCGCCACCCACCCCACCTGGGGCGGTCTCACCCTCACCTGCGTCGGCGAGCGCGCACTCGCGGAATTCGACGCCTTCCCACCGCTCCTCACTGGTTACGACACCGCCCAGGCCGCCGCCCGCTGGGAACCCGCCGCCATCGACCTCGACGCCGCCATGCTCGAGAGTTTCCTCAGCGCCGCCCGCACCGGACAACGCGCCCACCCCGACGGCGAGACAGGCCTGCGCACCCTCAAAACCGCCCTCGCCGCCTACGCCTCGCTCCACACCGGCCAACCCGCCGCCATCACAGGAACCTGACCAGCCCACAAGATGCCGCGCCAGGCGAGGGCCTTCACCGCCACCCGGGACACCTGTACCGCGCTTCGAAGGTGGCGGTCTCGTCAGCGTTGCGGTCCTCTTCGAGGTACATCCAGCGTCCGGCCTCGGCGTCGTCCTAGAGCCGGTACACCTCGGCCAGACGCCGACGGAGCGTCAGGTCGTGGGGGAAGGATGAGACGAGACCGCGCAAACGCTGGCGCGCTACGGGAACCCGGCCGGTGGCCAGGTCTGCATCGACTCGGGCAAGGGTCTCTCTCAAGGACATGAGCACATGATCGGGTACCGCACTGATCCACGTCGACCTGGTTTGCCGCTCAGCACTCGCTCGCTCTCAACGGCATCGACGAAACCCCACTGAGACGGGACGCCATCGCTTGTCGGGACAGAGCTCAGCGAGCGAGTCCCCTGGTGCGTGTCCTTCAGGCCCGACGTTCGACGGCGCATGATCTATTGCAGCGAGGTTTGAGTGATGGTCATCGAATTTCGAGTGGTCGATTTTGCTCCTGCGCGCCCTACTTGATTCCGCTCTGCTGTTGGCCGGCGGAGTGCGAGCGTCGATGGGCTGCGACTCGTTCTCGGGTTGCGCATCGTCGGGAGCAGTAGCGGCGTTCCGGGCCGCTGCCCTGCGTGATGAAAACGTTCTGGCAGCTGGGTGATGCGCAAATCCTGCCGGGCGGGCACTGACGGTCCCAGACGAGGACGGTCAGAGCCATGCACGACGAAGCGAGAAACCACTCATCCCAGGGCGCGTTGTCGTCGTGGTCGAGGTGAGGATGCCAGGGGGTGCTGCCGCCGTGCGAGGTCAGGCGGAGCGGGCCCGTGTGCTCCTGCAGGAGGCGGTTGAGAGTGGCTGCGGCGTCATCGGCATGCTCGGCGGCGAAGACTTGCCGCAGCAGGGCGGCGGCTGCACGCATCCCGGCGATATCGCGGGTGGTGAGGTCGATGGGGTCTGTCTCACCGTAGGTGCGGAGCACGTCGGCGACCTCAGCCGGGTCTGGGCAGTCGTCAGCGAGAGCGTTGATCAGCGCGGCGGTCCGCCGCGCCGTGGTCAGCACGGAGTGCCGGGTGGACCAGTCGTTGCTGTTGGAGGACACCGAAGGAATGTAACGCATCTTGTTGAGTTTTAGGTTACCTCCGTAACGTCTTACCAGTGAAAAAGAGTTACTCACTCCCCTCCTATCTAGCCGGAGCCGTGGCAGCCCGTGCCGGGGACGAGATGTCAGGACCGGCGCTGATGCTGGCAGGGTTCGCCCTGGCCGGATCGGCCACCGACGCGTCGATGCTGCTCGCGGGCATAACGATCTCCGCCACGGTAGGCGGGCCGGTACTCGGGGCGCTCCTCGACAGGGCGGCACGGCCGGGACGCTTGCTGGCTGGGGCCCTCGTCATCTATGCGGCGGGGCTGGGGACGATTCTCGTGGGCCTCAGCCGGTTGCCGTTCACTGTCACCGTCCTGATCGCCGTGGTGACGGGACTGCTGGGGCCGGCCCTGTCGGGCGGATGGACGTCTCAACTGCCCGAAGTGGTGCATGGCGACCGCCTGCTCCGGGCGAACACGTTCGACTCCATGACGTTCAGCGTGGCGAGTCTGGCCGGTCCGGCTCTCGCTGGAGGTACAGCAGAGACGCTGGGAGCCCCAACGGCCGTAGTGGTCTCCGCGACGCTCATCACCCTGGCGCTGCCCGCCGCGTGGATGCTGCCCACCCGCCCCGGTGGGGCTCGGGACGCTCAGACAACCCCGCTGATCAGCGATCTTGCTGCCGGAATGCGGATCATCGTCGGAAAGCCGGCCTTGGCCCGAGCGACCCTCACTTCGGTCATCGCCTGTATCGCTCAGGGCATGCTCACGGCGTGCGTCCCGCTCCTGGGTGAGCACGCTCTAGGCGGAGCCGGCCGCGGCGCGATGCTGCTCTCCTGCACGGCGGTCTCCGCACTGGTGGCTACCGCTGTACTCGCCCGATTCCCGCGTTCGGCCGCCCCCGACACGATCATCTGGGCCGGTGCCCTCGTCCAGGCTGTCGCGCTGGCACTGGCAACATGGAGTCAACCCGTCGTGCTCATCGTGGCCGCAGCCATAGTGGGGATTGGGGAAGGACCTCAACTGGCCGCCATGTTCGCCATCCGTCACCGGGAGGCCCCACAACGTTTGCGCGGCCAGATCTTCACCACCGGCGCCAGCCTGAAGATCACCGGATTCGCCTTGGGGGCAGCAGTTGCCGGACCGATCGTGGTGTGGTCCCTTCCAGGCGCCTTGGCGCTCGCAGCGAGTGTGGCGGCCCTCGCGGCACTGGCGTTCTTCACGATCCCGGCACGAAGGCGTCTGGGCCCTCACGCCGCTGCCGGGAGCTCGGCCGTGTCCACGGCCTCCTCCGGCCCCGTGTCACGGCGGGGCGGAGGAACCTGAGCCGTGGTCGGTCGCGGCATGCGGTGTCTCTTGGTTGACGTGTCAGGAGCTGGTTGTGGTGGGCGACGGTCGGCAGCCGCCGCCTGTCCTCCGGCGGCTGGGCCCGGCGGGCCGTCAGCGAGACCACGCCGCTGGGCTCTGCCCAGGGCGGCGGTTCGTCGGCGTCGTCCAGGTCCGCCTCCGGGGGCGGGATCTGCGCGGCTGCCCTGTGGGCTTCAACGGCGACCACGTCGGCACTGGTGGCGCCCCCGCGAATCGCGGCGGCCACGCCCTGCTCGACGGCGGCCGCAGGCATCCGCCGGTGCAGCAGCACAACCTCGATCAGCGCCCGAGTCCCGGCAGCGTCCGCATGGGTGGCCCGGGCCGCGGCCCAGAACGCTTCGTGGACCTCGGTGAACGAACCATTCTGCCGAGCGGTGACCAGTGCGGTCGATCCGCCATCGCTCCGGGCAAACCCTGCCGTCGCCGGGTGGACGGAGCAGCGCATTCACACCCAAGAGGGCGCGTCGCGCCGAGGCGCGGGCGCGGAGCGGGGAGCCCTCGTGTCACTTTCGCCAGAACAGATGGTGCGTCACGCCGCTCGGGCTGGGCACGACCTCAAGGTGGAACCGGTCGAGCAGCTCTTCGGGGGAGTCCCAGAGCCGCAGTCCGGATCCGAGCTTCACCGGTGAGACCGCCACATGCATGGTGTCGATGAGGTCGGCGTCGAGGAACTGCCGGATGGTGGTGACCCCGCCGCCCAGTCGGACGTCCTTGCCCTGAGCCGCCTCCCGCGCCTGTTCGAGGACCGTGGCCGGTTCGCCGGCGACGAAGTGGAACGTGGTGTCGGAGAGCGTGAACGAAGGACGCTTGTGGTGGGTCATGACGAACACCGGAGTGCGGAACGGGGGCTCGTCTCCCCACCAGCCGCACCACTCATGGTCCTCCCAGGGCCCGCGCTGGGGCCCGAACTTGTTGCGGCCCATGATCTCTGCTCCGATGTTGCGTGCGTAGTCCCGCGTCAAGTGGTCGTCGAGGCCACGGCTGCCCCCGGGGTCCGTGCGCATGGGCCAGCTCGCCGTGGCGCCAGCCCACGCGAACAGCTTCGCGGGATCGACGCCGTGGCCGAACGGATTCTCGAAGGTCTGGTCCTCACCGGCACCGATGCCGTCACTTGAGATGTTGAAGTTCTGAACCCTCAGTAGCTGAGTCACGTGTTTCCTCCTGCGTTGTCAATGACGGTGATGAGACTCTCCAAGCCGCGAACACTCATCGCTGTGTCCAGGACGGGCCAGAATTCCGTCGTCCGGCGCCCGGCAGCTCAGCTTGGCCCTGAGCCCCTTGACCGCCTGTCGGTATCATCAACCGCATAGTCCATCCGTCGAGCCTTTCACGGCCTCCCTGATCGCCAGGTGGAGCTGTCCCTGCCCCACAGCTCCGGTGCCGTCGAGGGCAACAGCAACCGGCTGAAGATGCTGAAGCGACGCTGACGACCCGGCACATACCACAACAAAGCCGTCTGTCCCCAGCCCTGCCCGAGTCGGCGTCCGTGCCGGAAGTCGAGGACGTATGACCCACGACATGTGGAGTTAACACCCGGAAGCCCACCACCGGCCGGGTATGCGCCTGACCAGCTACACCGTCGTGGCCACCGACGGGCCCATCGGCACGGTCGAAGAGTCCACCGAAGAGCTCCGCTCCACCTACGTGGTCGTCGACACCGGCCCGTGGCGGCCCGTGGATCTCCGGCAGGCACGTGCTGCCACCGGCCGGCACCGTCGTCCGCGTCGACCGCGACGGGGAAAAGCTGATCGTCAACCGGACCCGGGACGAGATCAGGGACGCGCCCGCATACGACGCGATCCGCAGCGCTCGCCCCAGAGCACGTCGCCGTACAACGCCGCCCCGCCACCAGGTACCGGCCGATGCGGCACGTGACCCGTCCTCACCACACAGCCGGACGTTTCCGCAGGCCCGCACCCTGCCGCGGGCGTGCGAGGTTGCGGCGGACGGTGGGACGCGTCGAGTATCAGGGCCTTCCGGCGCCGTGGCGCTCACTCCCTGCCCTGCCGACGGTACTCTTGCGGGCTCAGGCCGTACGCGTGGCGGAAGGCCCGGCTGAAGCCCGCCGGATCAGTGAACCCCCAACGGGCCGCCACGGCCCGGACTGGCTCCCGCTCACGCGAGGGGTCGGCCAGGTCGCAACGACAGTGTTCCAGGCGGCGCTTGCGGATCCACGCTGAAACCGTGTCACCCTCCGCCTCGAAGAGCCGGTGCAGCGACCTCACCGACATGCTGTGCGCGGCCGCGACGGCCGCCGGCGACAGGCTTGGGTCAGCAAGATGCCGCATCACGTAGTCCTGGATGCGCAAGAGCATCGTCTGCCGCGAACAGGTCGGTGTGTCCGCCGAATCGGCTTCCAGTTCATGGGCCAGCACGGCAGCGGCGAGGTCCACGACAATCCGGGAGAGGCGCCCCGCGTCGGCACGGGTGAGGGCCGGGGCCTGCCGCAGGGTCTGGCGAACAGCAGTCGCCAGCAGTGCGCCTACTCCGCTGTGTCCGGAAAGCCGGCGAGCGGTCAGGCTCCGGACCGCGCCGGCGGGGAGACGCAGCGTGTCATGAGGGAACTGCACCACGATCCCGTCCGCCGTGACATCCGGGAGGGCCCGCGCCTTGAACGGCGCGGAAGTGTCGTATAGGACAATGTCGGTCGGGGCGAGCCACGCCTGCCGGTCATGCTGCTCGATCCCAGATCTACCGCGAAGGGTGAGCGACAACTGCAGCAGTCCTGGGTCGGCGCGACGGATCAGCCGCGGTGTCCTGCGCGCCTCGAACGACAGGCAGCGCACCCGGGAGATCTGTACCGTCCCGAGATCGACCGCAGTCATCTCGGCCCAGAAACCGAGGACATCCTCGCTGGAGGCGTGGACAGGCACCACTGATCGTGCAACGGCCTCCCACCAGAACGAGAAGCGGTCGGCCGGCGCGAGTCCGTCCATGTTGATCACGCTGTACATCTGCACACCCCCGCTTGAACCGGTCGGTCACTGAGACGGGCAGGGCCGCTCGAGGGTTGCGGGGGGACTCTGAAGCGGTGCCGCCGGGCGGCCCCATGTAACCCAGCAGGCACACGGCGACAAGCACCTGGCACTCGATGACAAGGACACGACCAGGCACACCCGCAAGACTGTTCGCGACGCCGGACCGCACCTTGGGTCGTCCGGCGTCTCCTTCTGCCGAGGTCCAGAAAGGACGGTCATTGGTGTCATACATTCCGCGACGCACCGGGGCGATTGCCGTGGGGGCGTCGCTCACTCTGTCTCTGCTGGTGGTCGGAGCGCCGTCCGCCACGGCCGACACGAACTGCGGGAGCTGGCCGGGCAATGGGATCGCCCATCATGACGTGAAGACGCGAACCGTGACGCACGGTGGACGAACGGTGAAGATCGCATTGGTCAATCAGAGACTCAGCGATCACTCGTTTGCGGCGATCCGGAGCGGCTACCGGTCGGGGGACCAGACCTGGGTGGACCGCTCCACTGACGGCGGCAAGAACTGGACGCAGTGCGGCCCGTTCAACAGGCAGTTCTCCAACGATTTGAACAACCTGCACTACTCCATGCGGGCGTGCGCCCGCTTCAACGGGGCGAGCTTCTGCACTGGCTGGTACTACGACAACGACTGAGCATCCCCGGTCCGGCGCCGGTCCGGCCGCGGACCGGGGCCGGACTGCACGGCGTTCGGCTGGCCAAGGCGTCCTGAAGACCGATCTGTCGGCCAGGCCCCGTGCGGAACTCGCTGCCGACCCGGCCGGTGTGTCCTGATAGGGGCCTTCGCGACAGGCACCCTCACAGCCCCGACCACCCGGGGCGGTGCAGGTCTCATCTGCCTCAGGCTTCAGGGGGCGGGCTCGCCGATTCGGCGGCGCGGCGGTATTCGGCGTTGAGACGCTGGGCTTCCTCGAGCTGGTCTTCGAGGATGATGATGCGGCAGGCGGCCTCGATGGCGGTGCCCTGATCAACGAGTTCGCGGGCGCGGGCGGCGATGCGCAGTTGGTAGCGGGAGTAGCGGCGGTGGCCGCCGGCGGAGCGAAGCGGCGTGATCAGACGGGCTTCGCCGATGGCGCGGAGGAAGCCCTGGGTGGTGCCGAGCATCTCGGCGGCCCGGCCCATGGTGTAGGCGGGGTAATCGTCGTCATCGAGACGGCCGAACGAGTCGTCTGCGGTCATTGCACCTCTCTGTGGAACACGCCGGAGGGGCCCTGGTGCCGCACGGCACCAGGGCCCCGAAGGAACTACACCATCTGCCGGCCCTGATACTGCGCCGGCATTCTGTTTCCGCAGACCCGACCGAGATGCTGTCGGGTGTGCGGGGATCGCGGTTGCTTGACCGGAGACCACCTCGCTAACGATGTCCTGCGGTACCCGGGCTCAGGCTTGCCACCCGGGCGATCCTGATGGTGCTTGCCCCTCCGTTCTTCCTCTGGGATCAATCACTTGATTTCTGCTGGTACTGCTACGGCCTGTCACAGCGCCGCTCTTCGACAGTCGGCCCCGTGCCCGTCCTGCGTCTGCTCGACTTGGACCACTGCCGAACTCCCCGGTACGCGCGCTGCAGCTGACGCCTTTACCGAGGAACCACTGTCACCACACTGCTGGTACTTCGCACTGCACTTACCGATCGGGCACTTCGGTACTGCTCGCGACAGCCCCTGTCACTGCGGGCCACCCGGGTACGGTCGTCAGTCCCGTCGCCGTCCTGCTACTGCTGTGGCTTCGGACTCCACCACCGCACCGTCCTGCGTACTTCGACTACCTGTACTGCGGTACTGCTGCCCGGCAGGTCGTCTCTGCCAGGCCCTACGGTCTTTCTCGACTACGAGAAAAACCATAACCGCATCACACCCGAATGTCTACTCCAGCCAGCATAGATTTTCGCGTGTCCGGTAGGGAGGTAATCGGCGTCGAACGCAGCAGGTGCGCCGTCGGCGGCTTCAGCTGCCCAGAGACCGCGACCGTCCCTCGACTGGGCTGAAGTGCCGTGACGCCCGACCGATGAACGCCATGAAGGCCCGACCGCCTCCTACACCGCCCGCTGCCATCACGGACGACGCACCGTCGACCCGGGCCTTCACCCACGGCTCCCGCGTGCCGGTCGCGTCGTACAGGGAGAGGGAGGACACCAGGTGCGCCCTCTCGGCAGCGGAGTGTCCGTCGACGGCGACCTCGACCGCGCCATGGTCGGCTGGGCCAGTTCCGTGGCCGAGGCCGCAGTTCCAGCGAGCCGGCGGCCAGGGCGGGGGCGGCCGGACAGCGAGGCAGCAGCAAGACGCCGGCTCCGGCGAGCAGCGGCAGGCGCTCTTTCCGCGTCTCCCGCCTCGCCGGGCGTGCGGCTGACACTCCGCGACGGCGCGGAGACTCGGAGCGGTACACCCGGCCCGCGAGCGTGATGAGTATTTCGTCACAGCCGGGCTGTGCTGCGACCACAGAGGGGGGAAGGGCGTGGCCCGGTACGGGACCGCGTAGGGCGGTCCGCCGCATCCGGAAGGAGGGTCGCGGCCTTGGCCCTCCAGCCCCTCCGTGGCCGAGATCACATCCCATCTCTTGCCCCCTTCACCAACACTGGTCAGGCAAATCGGTCGACATCAGGAAGGGGTGAGATGATTTGGTACGTATGCGGGCATCACGACGTGTCCTGGCCGCCGCGGTCGTCGCCGGAACGGCCGTTCCCGTGTTCGTGGGGGCCGAAGCAGCGGACGCCGTCGCGGCCGCGCCGAAGGTGAGGTGCACTTCGGCGAAGGCTGGGCTGGCCGCGAAACTGCAGCGGGACATCACGACCGCGCTCAGGGGCAGCACGGCCATCACTGCCGTGTCGCTGCACGATCGCACGACGGACACCGTGTGCACGCTGCGGGCGGACCAGAAGTTCGACTCCGCCAGCACGGTCAAGGTCACCGTCCTGGCGACACTGCTGTGGGACGTGCACAGGCACAACCGCCACCTCACTCCGCGTGAGACCGAACTCGCGACCGCGATGATCACGAAGTCGGACAACGACGCGACGACCGCGCTGTGGCAGCAGCTCGGAGTGCCGAAGATCAAGCACTTTCTGTCTGCGGCGGACATGACCCGGACGGTGCCGGGCAGCAACGGCCACTGGGGCTTGACCCAGATCACGGCCGGTGACGAGCAGAAGCTGATGAACCTGATCACGGGCAGCAACAGCGTGCTCAGCGACGAGGCGCGCGCCTACGCCCTCAAGCTGATGAACAAGGTCGTCCCTTCACAGCGCTGGGGTACACCGGCAGGCGCGCCGAACTCCGCGGTGTTCCATGTCAAGAACGGCTGGCTGTCGCGCGCCACACACGGCTGGCGGGTGCACGGCCTGGGCGCCTTCACCGGCCGCGGGCACGATTACACCATCACCGTGCTCACCCACGACAACGAGACAATGGCCGCCGGAATCGCCACCACCGAAGCGGTGGCCCGCGCGATCCACAAGGGCCTCAACCCCACGGCGAACGCCCTCGAAACCAGTACGGGCTGACTGCGCCACCCGGATCGCCGAGGCGACCGCCCGGCTCGTTACGCGGGCTGCGGTCGAGGCTGTGCTGTTTCCCGGGGTCGATGTGCGAGTGGAGCGCGTCAGCGACTCCTCCCCGTCCTTGGGTGGAGGCGGTGTCCACCGCGCGCCCGCGCCGGTGCCCGGACTGCCGGAAACAGGCGAGGCGTAGACACCGCTCTTACCAACGCGTCCTGGATGAAGGGACGTTGGGCGCACGACGGGGCATGGTCCGGTTGCGGGTCCGCCGGTACTTCTGTGACCGGAAGAGTTGTTCCCGCAGGACGTTCGTCGAGCAGGTGCCGGGCCTGTCCGAGCGGCACCGCCACTCCAGCACCGTGCTGACGGGCTGGCCGCGGCCGGTCGCTCGCAACATCCCGGGCCCGCCCTGTGGCATGTGATCAGCGAGGAAGGCCTCCCCCATGACCTTCACGGGGAGGGGAGGCCTTCACATCCGACTGCCCACGTCGGGCAGGGAACCTACGGATGCCGCCACCGGGACGGGATCCGGCGTCGCCGAACCGCAGCCGAGAGCCCGTCGGCGACGCTGATGCCCTCCCCTCCCCCAATCCGGCGCTTCCCTGTTGGCACCCGGACCATCCCCCGCGGGCGCGACACGGTGTGAGCCTGCCGGGCACCCACCCAGCGGGCCATCCTCACAGGCGAGACGGCCATGCCGCGCGGCGTCGCCCTGAAAGGGCCGGCGCCCCGACGTGACCGCCGAGAACACCTCCGCTCCCACAGCCGAGTACGGCTTCAGCAGTCCCCACAGCCCGCAGACCTGCCGAACGCACACCGACCGTCATCACACTCACCCCGACAGGGCAGGTGGATGGGACAACCGACTCCCCCGCCGCGTGACCCGGGCAGCGATCTCCATCGCCAGCCCGCCGACGGTGCCGAGCAGCCCGAACAGCGCCGTCAGTACTAGCAGGAGCAGCCCCATGTGGTCGTCCAGGGCCCGGGCCTGGACCGTGGTGGCCGCGACGCTGCCTGACTGCGCGCTGAGCGAGAAGCGGGAGTCGTTGGAGTTCGCGCGGTGGTCGCCGAGCAGGAACAGCCTCCCTTCGGGCACCACCACGTCGTACGCGGGGGCCGTGCCGGACGGGTCGCCGTCCTTCATGTACGGCTCCGTCAGCGGCCTGCCGTTCACGGTCACCGGCCCGCCGGAGCTCTGACGGACGTGATCGCCGCCTATGCCGATCACACGACGCAGCACGGGCCTGCCCTCGTAGCGGTCCTCCGCCCGGTGGAGCACCACGTCGCCCCGCCCGACCTCCCCCGCGTCGATTCGCTCGAAGAAGACGCGATCACCCCGCGGGTACGTCGGGTCCATGGAATTGCCGCTGACGGTGACGGTCGTGTATCCGGTGCTGAGGACCACGATCGCGCCCACGGCCGCGGCCAGCCCCGCTGCGCCCAGCATCCGTCCGGCGAGTCGCGGTCGACGGCGGCCCGTCATGACACCTGGCCGATCGGGTAGAAGTCCGGCTCCGGCATCAATCGCGCGATGGAGAAGGGTTCGAACTCCGGGTCGGTCAGGACACGGTAGACGAATTCGGAGGTGGACATACTCACCTCGTGCCAGGGGTACGGGTTGCCCCGTGTGACGATCGGCCAGGTCGCCGGATCCTCCTCAGCGGAGGCCAGCCAGAAGTAGCTGCACTCCATCTCCGCGAAGGCCCACGGGATCAGGCCTCGGCGACCGGGCCGGTACGTCTGGTACGGCTTGAGGACGGGATCGGGACCGTCCTCGGGGCTGGTGTCGAGGTATGTGTGCCAGATGTGCGTCAGGTCGAACTGGCGCGTGGCATCGACACTCAGAACCCTCATGAACTCCGAGAATTCCCCCGTGCCGAATGTCTCGGCGAGTCTCTTGTAGTCCTCGGGCAGCGCCGTGCCGAGGTCTTCTTCCATGCTGCTCCAGGGGAGTTCCAGCCGAAGCGGCTCCCAGTTCGTGGCCGCGGCGAGGCGCTCGACCCACATTCCTTCCACACTCCGATCGAAAAGGCTCAGGACACTGAAGAGACTGGGACCCGGGGGGCGCACCGAATGTTTCCGTCCGGCTTACAGCAATGCGAGCTGACCGCAGGAAGCAGAAGAACACGAGCTTGCGGAGTCGCAGCGTGCTTTCTAATCAGGCCTCTGACGTCCAGTCAATTCACGTGACATACAGGACAATCGATGCTCGCATGAAGTGACGTTCGTCCGATTCTTCTGCCCATTCGCGCCGGATCGGCGGGGTGGTGTACAACCGCCCGGTTCACCTGTCAGCTCACCGAAAGCCGAGCTCTTACATGTCGTCCAATGAACCCACGGAAGACGCCGTACAAGGAGAGAACGAACGCGAGAGCGTCGAGCGCTCCCCGGACCGGCGGGGGTTGCTGATCGCCGGCGTCACCCTCCTCGCCTGCTTCGGGCTCGTCAGTTACGGCATGTTCAGCACCGAGAAGCCGCCGAAGCCGCAAGCTGCGCCAACGGCCGAGGTGACGTACGAGGTCACGGGGTCGGGGACCGCAGAGATCTCCTACCTCTCCCGCAGCGAGGCCGGCACGGCCACGGTCGAGAACGGCGTCATGCTTCCGTGGCGGAAGTCGGTTCTGGTGCCCCTCGGCAAGGCCCCCACCGTCGCCGTCGTCCTCGACGGGAAGGGCGGAAAAGCGGCCTGCACACTGGCGATCCGCGGCAAGTACATCCAACGTGCCACCGCCATGGGCGTGTTCGGTCGCGCCACGTGCACCGGCGAACTGCCCCCGTCGATGGCGAGGGGTGAAACCGCACCCCAGGACGCCTGTCGTGGTCGAGGCCATGGCAGCACCACGGGCTGTCGCACCAGTGCTCGATCGGGATCTGGGCGGCGAGCAACTCGGCACCCTCCTCGTCGCGGTCGACCGGCCGCGACATCGACCAGGGGCCGCGGGAAGGGACCGGTCGTCCATGTGCGGCTGCCGCAGGTCGAAGGTCTCGCCGCCACGGTCGCGCCGCGTGAGCAGTCCGGTTTCGGTCGAAGGCGGAATCAGCGCGCAACGCATCGCCGTCCCCGACCGGCCGCGGAGCACGGGTCGGCCTCACCTCCCGCTCCGGCCGGCGGACCGAGTACAGACGGTGCGAAACACGACGCGGTACTCCTGCGGGGCGTCGATGGCAGTGATGGCCTCCACGGCAAGGCCGTAGTCGACCAGAAGTCTGTTCAACTGCTGGGGCTCGAGGGCCCACATGCCCACGGAGTGGTATTCGTCGCTACCGGGCAACCGGAGAGCCTCGGGCCGCGGGGCACCGCGGTCGAGGGGCCGACGCCGTAGGAGTTGGTGTGGTTCGCGCTGAACACCAGGTGCCCTTCGGGTGCCAAGCCGTGCGCCACGGCCGGCAGGAGCCGGCGCGGGTCCACGTACGGCACCCCGCCGACGGAGTAGATCAGGTCGTCGACGGAGTAGATCCGGTCGTAGGGAGCCGCTTCCTGCAGATGGGCGACGGCGTCGGCGCACACCAGGCGGAGGCCGGGCGTGCCCGGTTAGCGGGCGAGGGCACGCCGGTGCTGGGCTTGGGAGGCGTCCACGGCGGTGACCTCGGCGCCCAGGGCCGGCCGGGCGGCGTTCCGGTCGAGCCCGCTGCCGAGGTCGAGCACGCGCAGCCCTGCCACCTCGCCGATGGCTACGACGCCGGGCCCCGTGTCGACCTCTACGACGCCGGACCCTGGCTCGCCGAGACCGAATCGCCCCGCGGTCTGCTCCGACATGCCCTCCCCCGTCCACTACGACGGCGCACCGACGAACTGGGACCATGCACCGACGACATGGGGTGCCGATCTGCCGAACCGGGCCCGAGACCCCGCACAGTGGTGAGGCGGATGCGTCGTGTGCAGCAGCGGGCGGGCGGGGCGCGGCCCCGCCCGCCCTTGTCGCGTGTGGCCGCGGGGGGGGCGCTCGCGCCCACGGCATCGCCGAGCCACGGAGCGATGTGCGGGTTGGGACGGTGCGGTACCCCGGGGGACGGGCTGGGGCGTGACGGCGAACGGACAACGAGCAGCGTGCACGCATCGTGGACCGCCTGCGTCAAGAGATCAGCACTGTCGATCCCCCACATCCCCCGTGGCGTGCCGTCCCTGTGTCTTGCGGTTGGGTCGGCCGGGGTGGGCTCGGGTTCCCGTTCCCGCAACCGTCGCCGGGCGGGGTCCCGGCGTCAACCGCGTTGCGGTTGGCGCAGACCCGCGGAAACGCAAAGACCCCCACCACCTTCGGTAACAGCTGTTACCATGTCCGGATGGCGAAGACACAACTCGGTGCACGGGTGGACGAAGACGTCGCGGAACTCGCAAGGAAGCGGGCCGCCGACCTGGGCCTGAGCGTGGGGGACTACCTCGCCCGCCTCGTGCAGGACGACGCCAGCGGACTGCGCGCCCGCGCCGTCGACGCGGCAGCACGGTTCCTGGCCGAGCACCAGGACGTCTTCGACGAAGCCGAGGACGCCCAGCAGACCCCGCCGGGAGCGCGCGCCGCCTGATGGAACTGCGCATCGACGTGCCCTGGATCCTGCAGGTCACCGAAGCAGCCGGAGCCGGCGACCCCGCACCCGAGGACTACGGCGTGCCGGTCGCCGCCGTCGCCCGCCACCGGGCCGAGCTGTTCGAACACCCCGTCTACGGGGGCCCCTACGCCCGGGCAGCCGCACTCGTCCACACCCTGGGCCGCTGCCGATGGCTGGAACGCTCCAACCTCGCCGTCGCGGCCGCCACCGGCGTCATGTACCTGGAAGCCTCCGGCATCACCGTCAAACCCACCCGCCACGACGCCGCCGCACTCAAGGACCTGCTCCTGGACCCCGCGTGCACCGCAAAGAAGATCGCCGCACTCCTGCAGACCTGGCCCACCACCAGCTGAACCACGCAGTGCGAGACCACGGGCCCGCCGTACCCAGGTCCGGCACCGAGGCGAAGTGGGAGCGCAGCGATCCGGCGGGGTCCGGCGGATCGCTGCTTCACCGGCATTGCGGGGATGGGAGAGGCAACAGGACAGGCACGGGCGACCTCGTGATCATCGGTCGGAGCCACCTCAACGAGCACGAAAGCCTGTGCCTGCCTGGCAATACGCCCCGACCGACGGCGACCCCGCGAGCCCCGACATCGCACCGACTCCAGTCGGGCGGTCCTCGACACGTCGCTGAGCGCCTGTCCGCGGGGCGGCCGCTCGAGTCACGGACTACCGACTGCCGTCCGCCCGGATGACTCCGGGTGATGCGGCGCCGCGGTTGTTCACCCGGGCGCGGGCAGGGCGTCGAAGAGGGATTCCACTCGACGCGCCAGGTCGAGGAGCTTCCTGTCATGACCGTGCGCGCCATCGATCTCGAGCCCGATGGGCAGGCCGTGCCCGGTCAGCCCGATGGGGATGCTGATGCCCGGCAGGCCGGCTCCGCTGGCCGGAACGGTGTTCTTCGCGAGGAACAGGTCACGGACCTCTTCCCCCGCGACCGTGAACATCGACCGATGCGCGATCAGCGGCGCGGGGCTGGGCGTCGTCGGAAAGAGCAGCGCATCGAAGCCGCTGTGCAACACGACCCTGGGGGAAGGTAAAGCGATCGATATACTTGGGGCATGGCAACGAGTGAAACGACGGCCGCTGCACCCCGAGGCGGGCGCGGAGCGCGGGAGCGCATCCTGCGCGCCGCGGTCGAGCTGTTCGCACGCGACGGCATACACGTCACCGGCATCGCGAAGCTGACAGACGTGGCGCACGTGTCGACTCGCACGTTCTACCAGCACTTTCCGAGCAAGGAGGCACTGGTCAGCGCCTACTTGCAACGCGTCGAGTCAGACTCGGAAGGGCCCGTACACATCGAGACCGTTCTGGAGCGCCACGACCTCACCGCGCGCGAGCGTCTCCTGGCACTGTTCGCCGACTCGCCACCGGCGAAGGTCGTACGCGGCTGTCCCCTGCACAACGCCACCGTCGAAGCGGCCGGGACGATGCCCGAGGCCGCAGCACTGGTCGAACGTCACAAGCGAGAGTTCACCGAGCGTCTGATCAAGACCGCCACCGAGGCAGGCGCGCGCGAGCCCGAATCCCTCGGACGGCAGCTCGCCTTGCTCTTCGAGGGCGCCCGCGCCCTGTCCACCTCGCTCAACGACACGCTCCCGTACCGGGACGCCCGAGAACTTGCCGAAATGTTGATCGACCAGTCGACCACGGCGGTTTCCCAGCTCCCGCCGGGCCTGTCCGGCAAATGATCATCCGGCGGGTTCACGGAGCCCACAGCGGTTGCGTCCTGGGAAGTGGTGTACGGGTTCGACCTGATCCGGGGGTTTGCTCCGGCATCGGGATGGCGCCCGCATAGACGAACGGCCACCGGCTGATCTTCGAAGTGTCGAAGCCTCGAAGGAGATCAGCACGATGACCGCACCAGACAGTCTGCCCCTGCACGCCCTCGCCGAGGACAACCTCGCCTCGGCGAGTCCCGATCTGCTGCGCGCGATGGTGAAGACGTTCGCCGATGCGCTCATGTCGGCGGAGGCCGACGCCCTCTGCAACGCGGAGTACGGGCAGGTCAGCGAGGAACGCGTCAACCATCGCAACGGCTATCGCCCGCGCGAGTGGGACACCCGCGCCGGGACCGTCGAGCTCGCCGTCCCCAAGCTGCGGCAGGGCAGTTACTTCCCGCACTGGCTGCTCGAACGCCGTCGCCGGGCCGAACAGGCCCTGATCTCGGTGGTCGCCACCGCCTACCTGCTCGGCGTCTCCACCCGCCGGGTCGAGAAGCTCGCCGAGTCCCTCGGTGTCACCCAGCTGTCGAAGTCCCAGGTCAGCGCGATGGCCAAGCACTTGGACGAACAGGTCGCCGCCTTCCGCAACCGGCCCCTGGACGCCGGGCCGTATGCGTTCGTCTGGGTCGACGCACTGACCCAGAAGGTCCGGGAAGGCGGCCGCATCATCAACGTCCACGCGCTGATCGCGGTTGGCGTCAACGCCGACGGACACCGCGAGATCCTCGGCATCGACGTCGCCACCGCCGAAGACGGCGCCGGCTGGCTCGCCTTCCTGCGCTCACTCATCGCTCGCGGCCTAACCGGCGTCCAGCTCGTCATCTCCGACGCCCATGCCGGCCTCGTCGACGCCATCGGTGCCGTTCTGCCCGGCGCGTCGTGGCAGCGCTGCCGCACCCACTATGCGAGGAACTTGCTGAGCCAGGTTCCGAAATCGGCCCAGCCCTGGGTGGCCACGCTGCTGCGGACCGTCTTCGAACAGCCCGACACCGACGCGGTCCAAGCACAGATGCGGCACGTCCTGGACGCGCTGGAGGCCAAGTTCCCGAAAGCCGCAGCCCACTTGGACGCTGTCCAGCATGACCTGCTGGCCTTCACGGCCTTCCCGCGTGAGATCTGGCGACAGATCTGGTCGAACAACCCGCAGGAGCGGCTGAACAAGGAGATCCGCCGCCGCACAGACGTGGTCGGCATCTTCCCCGACCGCACAGCCGTCATCCGGCTGGTCGGGGCGGTCCTGGCCGAGCAGAACGACGAGTGGACCGAAGCCCGCCGCTACATGGGCCGCGACCTGCTGGCCAAGGCCCGACTCCACCCGATCGAGTCAGAAAACAACGACACCCTCCTGCCCACCGAACTCACCGCATAGCCTCAAACCGAGATCGCCGAGTGGCCGTCGATACACCACTCCAACGGACGTGACCGCCACAGCAGTGGACCGACGAAGACCATCGCCGTCTGGAGGGCCACGGCAGGCGACCGAGCAGCAAATCGTGATGACGGTCCCGCCTGGGGCTGCACATCGCAAACCACGGCCCAAGGCTCCCGGTGAGGAGCCCGTGGCCTGCCCGCCGGTCCTTGGTGGACCTGCTGGTGGAGCCGATACGGGACCGTTGCCCAGAGGCCGCAGTTCGCAACGGTGCGACACTGATCAGGTGACAGACAGCGGACGGCAGACGGTTCGGCGCCTGGAACGCGTCATCCTCGAGTTGCTGGAGCGCCGCGGCCCGGAGGCGACGATCTGCCCCTCCGAGGCCGCCCGAGCGATGCACGCGCAGGGCAACGACGGCTGGCGGTCACTCATGGAACCGGCCCGCCACGCGGCCCGGCGGCTGGCCACGGCCGGCATGGTGGAGATCACCCAGGGGGGACTTCCCGTCGAACCGAGCAAGGCCCAAGGGCCCATTCGTATCCGCCGCGCCCGCTGACGCACCCAGAGGAAGGATCGCGCAGACGGTCCGCGGAGATCACATGGGACACGTCCTGCGGGCTACCAGGCTCAGCCCTCCTCGGGGTCGGCCGAGGTGATCGTCCGGGTCCTCTGCCCGGCACTCCTCCCCCCTCGGACGATGGCGGCGTCTGGTGGTGGACGATGGCGGGATCGATCCGAACCAGCCAGTCTCTGTCACGGGCGGCACCGGCCCGGCGCCTGGATCCGTTGCAAGGCCCAGGTGAACACACCGGCGGCGCAGCTGCGGAAGGGGTGCGGTCCGCCTTCCAAAGGCCGTAGCGTTCCCGCAGGTCACGCCGGGAAACTCCGTTCCGGCTCTTGTAGACCACCCCTGAATGCCCCCAGTAGTCCTTCGTTGAGTCCGCCCTCTGCCCGCACTCGCGTCAGCGGGGCCCGGTGACGCTCATCCGGTTCATGGCCACGAACGAGCCGCCCGACCATGATCAACTACGCAAACGGTCTTTCGAAGTGGACCCTGGTATGAGGACAACTGCACCGCCTGATGTCGAGTGTCACCCGCGATGGCCCCTTGCTCCAAGGCTTCCCGCCGCGACGTCCCCGTGATCAACAACGCCACCGACCAGTGAAACGGAGCAGTCAGGTGCTGAACCTCATCAAAGCAAGCAGGACGCGATACCTGGGCGCAGCTGTGACAGCAGCCGTGGCTCTCGCGGGCGGGGCATCGCTCACACCGTCTGCGTCGGCCGGTGTGCCCGCCGCGAAGCAGCAGGTGGAGACTTTCGAACTGGTCGGCAAGCAGACCTCGGCCGGCGAGGTGGATCTGGGCAAGCCGGGAATCAGTGTGGGTGACGAACGCATCGTGCACGAGGACCTCTACCGTGACGGCAAGAAGGTCGGCGATCACAGCGCGGTCTGTACCTTCACCCAGGTCAGTCCGGCCGCCCTCCAGTGCCTGGGAACCTTCGCGCTCCCCGAGGGGCAGTTCGCCGCGCAGTCGTTGCTGCACCTGCCTGCTCCGTCCTCCGTGGACGTAGCCATCACAGGCGGATCGGGCGACTTCCGCACCGCCCAGGGTTTCATCCGCACCGTCCCCGCAGGTGAGACCGAGCGGCACTTCACCGTCCACCTGCAGAGCTGATGGGTCTGTCGGTGGCCCACGCCGACCGGCGTGCCGTTGCCACGGCACAGACCGAAGCCGCGGCTGCATCGCCTCCTCGCCCGCAATCCGTCGGTGGTTTCCTTGATGCCTGTTCCTGAGGCCGACATGACAGGGTGTGGCCGTGGCGCTCGACCGGACCCGACTCGTTGGGGCGGGATGGGTGGGGAGATTGAGCAAGTGCGGGCGGAGTTCAGGCGTAGGCGTCCTCGACGGCGACTCGGCGCACTGTGCGCAGTGTCGATCGGAGGCTGTCCAGGTCGGTCGAGCCCAGGGCGAGGCGGATCGCCTGTGGTGTGTGTGTCGAGGTGGTGAACGGCTCTGCCGTGGTGACCGAGATGTGCTGGCGCGCGAGGGTGGCGGTGAGGCGGTCGGCGCGTGCGTCGTCGGGCAGCGGCAGCCAGGTGAAGTAGGACGAGGGGTGGCTGATGAGCGGGAGGCCCGCCAGCTCTTGTCTTGCGAGTGCCTGGCGCGTTTTGGCGTCGTCTCGTTTCTGTGCTTCCAGGTGGTTCACCGTGCCGTCGTCGAGCCAGCGGCAGGCGATGGCGGTGGTGAGAGCGGGGGTGTTCCAGGTGGTCGCGCGAATGGCGCGTTCGAGGGACGGAATCGTGCACGGCGGGGCGAGGACGAAGCCGACCCGCAGGCCGGTGGCGATGCTCTTGGACAGTCCCGAGACGTAGACAGTGATGTCCGGTGCGGTTGCGGCCAGCGGCGGTGGAGGGTCCTCGACCAGGTAGGCGTAGGAGGCGTCTTCGATGATGAGCGGACCGTGCTGTCGGGCGATCCTGATCAGGCGGGTGCGGTCGGTTGCCGGCATGACCCAGCCCAGGGGGTTGTGCAGGGTGGGCATGGTGTAGATCACGCGCACCGGGCGGGTCGCGCACAGTTTCTCCAGGGCGTCGAGATCCGGCCCGTCGGTGGTGGTGGGGATGGGCTCCAGGTCGAGATGGAAGGCGTGTGCGAGCACCTTGAAACCGGGGTAGGTGAGTGCGTCGACCGCGACGACGTCGCCGGCGCTCAGCGTGGCCATGACGCTGATGGCCAGGCCGTGCTGGGCGCCGTTGGTGATGAGGATCTGATCCGCGTCGGTGGTGATTCCCCGGCGTCTGAGGTGTCGTGCGATGGAGGCTCTGTCCTGGGGGCGCCCTCGGTGCGGCTGGTAGCGCAGCAGAGAGTCGAGATCGCCGGAGGTGGCCACCTCCCGCAGGGCCTGGCGCAGGAGGTCGGCCTGGCCGGGCAGCGACGGGTAGTTGAAGCTGAGGTCGACCGCGTCTGTGGCGACGGCCTGCTGGTCGATGCCGTGACCGGCGGAGACCGCGATGTCCCGCACGAACGTGCCGCGGCCCTGTTCCCGGCTCACCAGGCCCATCGCTTCCAGTTCGGCGTACACCCGGGTCGCGGTCACCACGGCGATGCCCTCGCGGGCGGCGAGAGCGCGGTGGGTCGGCAGCCGCACCCCCGGGGCGAGCCGCCCGGCGCGGATGTCGGCTGCGAGCGTGTCGACCAGCTTCTTGTATCGCGAGGCTGCCATGCACCGGATTGTATCCATGACAATTCTTTGACTGTCCTGCTCGCGGGTTCTTACCGTCGAGTCCCACTCACCCGGAAAGGACAGCCGTCGTGCACATCGCCATCCTCACCTTTGAGGGCTTCAACGAACTCGACTCCCTGATCGCGCTCGGTGTGCTCAACCGCATCAAGAGCGACGACTGGCGCGTCACCATCGCGACCCCCAGCCCCAAGGTGACGTCGATGAACGGGGTGGTCATCGAGCAGATGTCCACGCTGGAGGAGGCGTGCGCCGCCGACGCCGTCATCATCGGCAGCGGCATCGCCACCCGCGAGGTCACCGAAGACCCGGCGATCATGAACGTCCTGCGGGGTCTGGACCCCTCGTGCCAGCTCATCGCGGCGCAGTGCTCCGGCGCGCTCGTGCTGGCCAGGCTCGGCCTGCTCAACGACATCCCCGCCTGCACCGACCTGATCACCAAGCCGTGGGTCGTCGCCGCCGGTGTCGAGGTCCTCAACCAGCCCCTCTACGCCAAGGACAACATCGCCACCGCCGGCGGATGCCTGGCCTCGCACTACCTCGCCGCCTGGATCATCACCCGCCTCCAGGGCCAGGACGCCGCCGAAGGCGCGCTGCACTACGTCGCCCCGGTCGGCGAGAAGGAGGAATACATCGAGCGCGCCTGGCGCAACATCACCCCGTACCTGCCCGCCCCGGCCCCGGCGCTCGTCTGACCCACCAGACGCGAGCAGCGGCCGGCCAGGAATCCGCGCCTCCGGCAGCCCGGCCGGCCGCGCGGCCCGCACATCCACCGGACTATCAGGGAAGGACTACGCACGAACCGCGACGAGGTAACGGCTGGGATCGTTGCCCACAGGGTGGCCAAGGGCCTCACGTGGCAGCAGCTGGCTGACGCGATCGGCCGGCCGCTGGTGTGGACCATCGCGGCATTGCTCGGACAACACCCCCTCCCCGAGGACAGCGCACGTCAGGTCGCCGAACTGCTCGACCTGCCGGCGGAAGCTGTGCCGGTCTCGCCGCCGTTCCGTACCGCGGCGGGCTGCCCACCGCGGTGCCGGCCGATCCGACGGTCTACCGCTTCTATGAGGCGCTGCAGGTCTACGGTCCGGCCCTGAAAGAACTGATCCACGAGCAGTTCGGCGACGGGATCATGAGCGCGATCAACTTCAAGCTAGACATCGGGCGCGCCTCCCACGACGGGGCCGACCGCGTCGTCATCACCTTCGACGGGAAGTTCCTGCCCTGCAACTGGCCCAGTGACCGAGCCGCTTAAGCGGGGTCCATCGGGTCATTCCCCACGTCAGGGGAGAGGGCTGAACGAGCCGCCCCGGCGGGAGGGTTCGCGGGATCGTGGATTGTGGGACGGTCCGCGTGAAGTTGCCGACCGTGAACGCGAGAACGATCAATCGCGGTGGGCCTCGCAGGACGCGGGCTGTCCCATCCTGCGAGAGGTCCGGCGGGTGATGCGCCTGGTCATGAGCGTGATTGCGGCCCAGGTGATCCCCGCGCGCGGACGGGATTCAGACCGGACGGCGGTGCTCCCGTCGGGGGCTGCCCCGTCCGGGCCGACAGTTCGGCGGCCGGTCCGGGGACGGTTGGGCGGGTGCGTCGGGGATGGGGCACCTCGTGGGGGAGCCGGCTGCGAGCGTAACGACTTCGCCGTGGTGACGCATCGACATCGGCTCCCCTGTGAGCAGGAGGTACGTCGCGTATCCGCCCGTGATCTCCACCCTCAGGCTTCGGCCCCAGATGTTCATGTGGAATGCCAGACGGCTGAGTTCTTGGGGCAGCCTCGGGGCGAACACCAGGGTGTCCTCGTAGTGGCGCATGCCTCCGAAACCGCCGACCAGGGCCATCCAGGTGCCCGCCAGCGAGGCGATGTGCAGCCCGTCCCGGGTGTTCATGTGGAGGTCGTCGAGGTCGATGAGCGCCGCTTCGATCGCGTACTCGTAAGCCATGTGGCCGTGGCCTACCTCCGCTGCAAGCACCGCCTGGCAGCAGGCGGAAAGGGAGGAGTCACGCACGGTGAAGGATTCGTAGTATCCGAAGTTGCGCGCCTTGTGCTCCGCGTCGAAGCACTCGCCGCAGGTGCACATCGCCAGCACCAGGTCGGCCTGCTTCACGACCTGCTTCCGATAGATGTCGAAGTACGGAAAGTTGAACATCAAGGGGTACTGGTCAGGATGGGTGGCGGCGAAGTCCCACGGCTGGCGGTCGGTGGACCCGGCGTGCTGCTCGTGCACTCCCAGGTCCGCGTTGTAGGGGACATGCATCGACTCCGCGGCGGCACGCCATGCTGCGGCTTCCTCGTCGTCCACGCTCAGGTCCGCCGCCTCGTCGGGGTAGCGGTCGACTGCGTGCGCGGCCCCGCGAAGGTTCCTCGCCGCCATGAGGTTGGTGTAGGTGTTGTCGTTGACGACTGCGCTGTACTCGTCCGGCCCGGTGACGCCGTCGATGTGGAATGCTCCTCGGTGGTCGTGATGGCCCAACGACATCCAGAGCCGGGCGGTCTCCACGAGCAGTTCCAGACCGCTGCTGCGGGCGAAGTCCTCGTCGCCTGTCGCGGAGACATAGCGTATGACCGAATCGGCAATGTCGGCGTTGATGTGGAAGGCCGCGGTACCGGCCGGCCAGTAGGCGCTGCATTCCGATCCGTCAATGGTCCTCCACGGGAACGCGGCCCCGCGCAACCCGAGTTGGCGTGCGCGGTTGCGCGCTGCCGCCAGCGTGCTCTGCCGCCAGCGCAGCGCTTCGACCACGGCGCCCGGCGAGGTGTACGTGAGCAGCGGCAGCACGAAGGTCTCGGTGTCCCAGAAGGTGTGCCCGTCGTACCCCGTCCCCGTGAGCCCTTTGCCGGGGATGGGACGCTGTTCGGCACGCGCACCGGCCTGCAGCACATGGAACAGGGCGAATCGGACGGCCTGCTGAAGTTCGTCGTCGCCGTCGACCTCGACATCGGACCGCGCCCAGAAGTCCCGCAGGTAGTCCCGCTGTTCCTCCACCAGGCCGTCCCAGCGTGTGCTGCTCGCCGCCGCGAGCGCCGCTTCGACCTGGTCTCGCACTGCGGGAAGCGACCGCGTGCCCGACCAGCCGTAGGCGACCAGCTTCTCGATCCGCAGTTTCTCGCCGGCTCCCAGTCGGGAGGTGACGGTCAGGCGTGCGACGTCCGCAGTGCTCTCGCTGCTGGTTCGCGTCCCGGCGGGTCCGTCGACGGTGTGGTCGGCCGCGGTCGCCATGCGGAGCTTGCTCATGCGAGTGGAGTGCACCAGCAGGAGACGGTTGCCCATCGTGCGGTTCTCCTCGGACTCGAGGGGCGACTCCAGGACTGCCGCTGTGCGGGGATCACCCGAGACCGCCGGAAGCTGTTCGTTGGCGATGAGTTCCGACTGGACGACGACGCGCACCGGGGCGTCGACGGCCTCCACCTCGTAGGCGACGGCCGCGATCGCACGCTGGGTGAAGGAGACCAGCCGGGTGGAGTGCACACGCACGGTGGAGCCGGCGGGCGAAGTCCATTCGCAGTGGCGGAGCAGCAGGCCGGACCGCAGGTCCAGTGTGCGCTCGTGGCTGTGGAGCCTGCCGTAGCGCAGATCGAAGGGTTCGTCGCCGACCAACAGCCGGAGCACCTTGCCGTTCGTGACGTTGATCGCCGTCTGACCGGACTCCGGATAGCCGTATCCTCCTTCTGGGTACGGCAGGGTGTGCGCCTCGTAGAGCCCGTTGAGGTACGAGCCGGGTATCCCGTGCGGCTCGCCCTCGTCGAGGTTGCCCCGCCAGCCGAGGTGGCCGTTGGCCAGCGCAAACACCGACTCGCTCTGCGGCAGCAGGTCCAGTTTGAGCGGTGACTCCTTCAGACTCCAGTGGTCCACGGAGAAGCAGGGCTCTGTGAACATTCCCCGGTCCCTCGGTTCTGCGATGCGCACGACGACGTCGGCGCGGTGGGCGGGTATGGCGTCTCCTTGACCGGCCCGGTCGGCTCCGACGATTGAGTCGAAGCGCCACGCCCCTGATGTGCAAGTCGGCCGCACCCAAGGCCGTGGAGCCAAAGTCGTGGGCAGCGTCCGCAAGCGTGCCGGGGTGCGGGACTCCCGCGCCCTTCCGCGGCGGCGAGCCCATCAAGGCGTGATCGCCTCTTCGCCCGAGCGCGTATCCCACGATCCTCCCGGCTGCGATGCGCCGCAACAGAGGAGGACAGGACGATTCGTACACCGGTCGACTCGCCACGCGGGAAGGCGGCGTCCGGGGCGGACGCTCCCGCGAGGCTGCGGCCCGTCGGACCGGCTGGGAAGCAACGCATGGCGTGGGCCGTCAGCGGCGTGAACCGGAGGGAGGCCAGTCCGGGCTCGCCCTTGCCGAGCGGCCCCCGGTCGCGACCAAGGCAGCCAAACGTGCGGTTGCGCGCCACCGCCATGTGCGCGCCGCAGTGTGACCGGCGGTCGAACACGGTAGACACGGCTCCACCGCTCACACCCAAGGACACCCCCTCATGGATCTGAAGCTCGAAGTGCTCGTGCTGCCCGTCTCCGACACCGACCGGGCCAAGGCCTTCTACGACAAGCTGGGCTTCCGTCTGGACCTCGACACGGGTCCCAGCACCGACTTCCGTTGCGTGCACTTCACCCCGCCCGGCTCCGGGTGCTCGATCATGTTCGGGGAGGGGATGACCGCCGCCGAGCCCGGCTCGGTACAGGGCCTGTACCTCATCGTCTCCGACATCAACGCGGCCCGGGCCGAGCTCGCCGACCGGGGCATCGACATCAGCGACGTCTTCCACGACGCGAACGGCGTGCTGTTCCACGGTCACGAGCGCGGGGACGTCACCCACAACCTTCCCGGCCAGGAACGGCTGGCGGGCCGCCACCCGGAGGGCAACACCTACTCCTCCTTCGCCTCGTTCGCCGACCCGGACGGCAACGGCTGGGTGCTGCAGGAGATCACGGAGCGGTTCCCCGGCCGCTGAGGGCACATCACCGAACAGGAGTCGTACATGAAGTTCGTGTTGCTGGGCGCCACCGGCATGATCGGCAGCCGGATCGCCGCCGAGGCAGTCGATCGGGGCCACCAGGTGACGTGCGTCAGTCGCTCCGGCAGGGCTCCGGTGCCGGGGGTGACGGCGACCGCTGCGGACGCGGCCGACTCGGGCCGTATCGCGGAGCTGGCCGCCGGGCACGACGCGGTCGTCTCGGCGCTGGCGCCGTCGGGCGACGGCGGCGAGCAGCGGGAGCGCTTCGTGGCCCTGAACCGCGCTGTGGTCGACGCCACGCGGGCCGCGGGGATCTCCCGGCTCCTGGTGGTCGGCGGTGCGGGGAGTCTGCTGGTGGCGCCGGGTGAGGAGCTGGTCGTGCAGCCCGTCTTCCCCGCCGATCTTCTCGGTGTGGCGCTGGCGCACCGCGATGCTCTCGCCTTCTACCGCACCGTGGAGGATCTTGAGTGGACCAACGTGTCCCCGCCGGCCGAGATCGCTCCGGGGACGCGGACCGGCAACTTCCGCGTCGGCGGGGACGAGCTACTGGTCGACGCCGAGGGACGCAGCCGTATCAGCGCGGAGGACTACGCGGCCGCTTGTGTGGAGGAACTGGAGAGCAACGCGCATCCGCGCAGCCGGATCACGTTCGCGTACTGACGGCGCGCCACGGGACCCGGTCGGCTGTGCCACGTGCGTCGGCCGGGTCAGGGCCTGGGGATGGGACTCCATCCTGCTCTACGGGGCTGGGCGGCCGGTCCGTCGCGGTGGGACGTCCCTGTCGAGGCGGACCCTGGAGCCGGGTCTACGACCTGTTCCTCCGGTGGCAGCGGAACGGCACCTGGCACCGGATCCTCACCCGGCTCCAGCCCCTGGCCGGCGCGAAGGGCGCGATCAGATGGGACCGGGGCGTCGACTCCACGGTCTGCCGCGCCCACCAGTACTGCGGCCGGAGCCCGAAGGCAGGGTGACCTGCAGAAGGAACCGTCAGGCGGTGTCCTCACCGAGCCCGGTGAAAACGAGCTGGGACGCTGCCGCGGCGGGTTCCCCACCGAATGGCACCTGGCAGTCGAGCAGGGCCAGTGCGGCGGCGGTCGCCGTCGCGAACGCCACGAGGTGGCCGACCATCTGCTTGGACACTCCAGCAGCATGTCCAGCAGGACACCCGCCGGCGGTTTCTCCGTCCACACGGTCCAGCCGCGGAGCGGCTCGCTCATCCGGGGCCCTGTCCCGCAGGAGCGTGGCCAGCTGGTCGTCGAGGGAGACCAGGCTCCCGCGGCGGCGTTGACGCGGCTGGTCTCGGCACCGTGGGCGCGGTCGAGCCCGGCCTGCGCCCGCCAGCGAGCATGACGCCAGCAACGATCTTCTTCTCGGCGGCCAAGACCTCGCCGTAGAAGCGGGCGCGCTCACCGGCCTGATCCCCTTTGCCGCCCGCGGTGTCCCGGTCGTCGGGACATGAATCCTCGAGAGTCGGGTCGAAGGGTGCTAGCAGACGGTACAAACATGCACTCCAGCCTGGCAGATGTATCACGCCATCCGCTCCGCAGAACCCGGCGCTTCTGGAGAAACCCGAGGTGAACAGGCAGATGCGGAAGCGAACGGGGGCGCCGAACGGCGCGTTACATGAACGTAACGCGCGATACATCTAGCCAACTCGCAAGGCTTTCTGTAACTTCCGGAGCGCGGTCGGCGGCACCTCCGCCGGCCACGTCATCCGAGAGGTCCGATCCCCCATGAACCCTCACACGGTCCGCCGCCTGGCGGCCGCCGCCGTAGTGACCACCGCCCTTACCGCGCTCACCGCCTGCTCCGGTGGCGACGACTCCGCACCGGCCGCGAGCGGTAGCGTCATCGTCGCCGGCGTCAAGATCGAGAAGGATCCCGCGCTGCACGACGCGCTGCCCGAGGAGATCAAGGACGCGGGCACCGTCAAGGTCGCCACCGATGTGCCGTACCCGCCCTTCGAGATGTACGTCAAGGAGGGCGAGAGCGAGCTCACGGGCCTCGACTACGACCTCGGCCAAGCCCTGGGCGCCAAGCTGGGCGTGCCATTCACCTTCACCCCGCAGAAGTTCGACGGGATCGTCCCGGCCATCCAGGCCGGCAGGTTCCACGCGGCGATGTCGGCCATCACCGACAACAAGGAGAGGCAGAAGGTCGTCGACTTCGTCGACTACTCGCAGTCCGGCTCCGGCATCCTCGTCGCCGAGGGGAACCCCGAGAAGATCGCCACCCTGGACGACCTGTGCGGGAAGAAGGTGGCCGTGCAGGCCGCCACAAACCAGCTCGACCTGCTCAAGAGCCACCAGGCCGAGTGCAGGAAGGCCGGCGGCGGCCAGATCGACGTCCAGACCTTCCCCAAGGACTCCGACGCCCAACTCGCCCTGCGCTCCGGCAAGGTCGTCGCCCAGGTGCTGACCAAGCCGGCCGCCGGCTGGACCGCCAAGACCGCCGACGACGGCTCGACCTTCGACCTCGTCGAGGACCCCGCCGCACCCGGCGGCTACAACGCCTCACCCAACGGCATCGCCGTCAGCAAGAAGCTGCCCGAACTGACCGACGCGATCCAGATGGCCCTCCAGGCCCTGATAGACGACGGCACCGCGACCAAGATCTTCGAGAAGTACGGCGTCGCCTCCATCGCCGTGAAGGAAGCCACCAAGAACGCGGCGGTCGACTGAGCATGGTCGAGCTGAAGACATCCCGGGACACTGCCGCGCCCGCCCACGGACTCACGGCGGACGATCTCGTCGTCGTACCGGTGCGCAACCACGGCCGCTGGGTGGCCGCCGCGGCGTCCTTGGCCGCCCTGGTCGGACTGGTCGGCTCGCTGGCCGGGAACGACAACCTGCGCTGGGACATCGTTGGTCAGTACCTCTTCGCCGACCTCATCTTCGACGGCCTGTTCACCACCCTGTGGCTGACCGCCGCCGCCATGGTCCTCGGACTCGCCCTGGGCACGCTGATCGCGGTCATGCGGCTGTCCTCCAGCCCCGTCCTCTACGGGCTCGCCACCTTCTTCGTGTGGATCTTCCGCGGGACTCCGCTGCTCGTGCAGATCATCTTCTGGGGGTACGCGGCTGCCCTGTACAAGTACGTGATGATCGGCATCCCGTTCACCGACATCACCTTCTTCCGGGCCGAGACGAACTCCCTGCTGACCCCGGCCGTCGCGGCACTGCTCGCCCTCGGGCTCAACGAGGCCGCCTACGCCTCCGAGATCGTGCGCGCCGGTATCCAGTCCGTCGACACGGGGCAGACCGAGGCAGCGCACTCGCTGGGCATGCGTCCCGCCCTCACCATGCGCCGGATCGTGCTGCCCCAGGCGATGCGCGTCATCATCCCCCCGATGGGCAACGAGACCATCAACATGCTCAAGATGACCGCCCTGGTCTCGGTCATCTCCGCCCACGACCTGATGTCCAACATCCAGGACGTGTACGCCCAGAACTACCAGGTCATTCCCATGCTCGTCGTCGCAAGCCTGTGGTACCTCGCCCTGGTGACCCTGCTCGGAATCCCTCAGGCCTGGCTGGAGCGCCGCTACGGACGCGGCACCGCCCACGCCCAGCAGGTGTCCCCCCTGCAGCGCCTGCTCGGCGGAACGGCCCGGCCCGCGCGCATCGGCAACCGCGTCATGAACAAGGAGGCGGGCCGGTGAGCGCCCCCACGGAACACGTCGAGGGCGTGCCGCTGGTGCACGCGGAGGGCGTGCGCAAGCACTACGGCAGGCTGGAGGTCCTCAAGGGCATCGACCTCACCGTCCGGCGCGGCAGCGTGTGCTGCCTGCTCGGTCCGTCAGGCTCGGGCAAGTCCACCTTCCTGCGCTGCATCAACCACCTCGAGAAGGTCGACGGCGGCCGGCTCACCGTCGACGGCGAACTCGTCGGCTACCGCCAGCACGGCGGAAAGCTGCACGAACTGCGGGAACGGGAAGTGGCCGAGCGGCGCCGCGACATCGGCATGGTGTTCCAGCGTTTCAACCTCTTCCCGCACATGACAGCGCTGGAGAACGTCATCGAGGCACCTGTGCGCGTCGCCGGGGTGGCCAGGGCACAGGCCCGCGAGGAGGCGCGGCAGCTGCTGGAGCGGGTCGGCCTCGCCGACCGCGCCGGCCACTACCCCTCCGAGCTCTCCGGCGGCCAGCAGCAGCGCGTGGCCATCGCCCGCGCCCTCGCGATGAAACCCAAGCTGATGCTGTTCGACGAGCCGACCTCCGCCCTCGACCCGGAACTCGTCGGCGATGTCCTCGACGTGATGCGGCAGTTGGCCGGCGAGGGGATGACGATGGTCGTCGTCACCCACGAGATCGGCTTCGCCCGCGAAGTGGGCGACACGGCGGTGTTCATGGACGAGGGAGTCATCGTCGAGGCCGGTGACCCACGGCAGCTTCTGGTCAACCCCGAACAGGAACGTACCCGCGCGTTCCTGTCGAAGGTCCTGTGAGCGCCCCCTCCCGGCAGCGGCCCCGCCCCCACCCCGCCGACCTGCTCGGCCCGGCCCGCAGCCGTCTTCAGCACTACCTGTACGACCTCGCCGAACTCGTGGCCATCGACTCCGGCTCGTACAGCCCCGACGGGGTCAACGCGGTCGCCGACTGGGTGCAGGCGCGCCTGACGTCACGAGGATTCGCCGTCGAACGGATCCGGCCGCCTGCCGCCGCCGGCGCGCCCTCTGACGCCCTCCGCACAGGCGACGTGCTCGTCGCCCGCAAGGCGGGCCGCCTCGCGGAGGCGGACGGCGGGCGCAGGATCCTGCTCGTCGCCCACATGGACACCGTGTTCGAGGACGGGACCGCCGCCGAGCGGCCGTTCACCCTCGACGGCACACACGCGCACGGGCCCGGAGTCAGCGACGACAAGGGCGGGTTGCTGGCCGGTCTGACCGCGATTGAACTGCTCCAGGAGCAAGGGACGGCGGAGTACGCCGAGTTGGTGTTCCTGGCAACCCCTGACGAGGAGATCGGCTCCCCGGTCAGCCGGCGGATCACCGAGGAGGTCGCGCGCGACATGCACTACGCCCTCGGCCTGGAGTGCGCGCGCGAGAACGGAGATCTGGTGGTCGCCCGCAAGGGCGTCGCCGACTTCCGGCTCACCGTCACCGGCCGCGCCGCCCACGCCGGCATCGAACCCGAGCGCGGCGCCAACGCGGCCCTCGCCGCGGCTCACCTCGTCGTGGCTCTGCAGGCCCTCAACGGGCGCTGGGACGGCGTCACCGTCAACGTCGGCGTCGTCCGGGCCGGCCACCGCCCCAACATCGTCTGCCCCGAGGCCGAACTCCGCCTGGAGGTACGCGCGGCCACGGCCGCCGACGTCCGCACCGTGAGGCGGGCCATCGAAGACGCAGCCGCACGCCCCGCAGTGCCCGGCACCACCGTGACGGTAGAACAACTCGACGACTGCCCGCCGATGGAGGCGACCGCGGCGACGCACCGGATGTTCGCCGTCGCCCAGCAGGCGGCCGCCGCGCTCGGGTTCACCCTCGGCGCCACGGCCACCGGCGGCGTCGGCGACGTCAACCTGATCGCCGGCACCGGCGTTCCGGTCCTGGACGGCCTCGGTCCGGTCGGCGGGGCCGACCACAGCCCACAGGAGTGGCTCGACACCGCGACCCTGCCCCAGCGCATCGCCCTGCTGGCCTCGCTGATCACCGCGCTCGGCGACGGCGACGCCTGACCGCCGGGCCCTCGGCCGTGCATCCCGGCCGAGGGCCCGGCCCCACACCGACGTCCCAGACCACTCAAGGAGACCCCATGCGCGAGCGTCCTCGACCCGGTCGGCGCCACTTCCTCGCCGCCGCCACCGCCCTCGCCCTCACCGCCGCTCCGGCGGCCGCCCAGGCGACCACGCGCCCCGACGCCGGCCGGGCGGCGGGCTCCCTGGTCCTGATCGGCGGCGCCTTGAAGGAGAACAACACCCAGGTGTACGGGGAGATCATCGAGCGGGCCGGTGGCTCCCGCGCCCGTATCGGTGTCCTCACCGCCGCCTCCGTGCCCGAGAGCCAGGACCCGCACGCGAACGACCCCGACCGGTGCAGCAACTCGGCCTGCAACGGCGCCTACTACGCCGGGCTGTTCGAGAAGCACGGCGCGGCCGACGCCCAGTGGATCCCCGTTGACCTCGACCACGTCGCCAACGCCGACTCCGACACCGTCGTCGACCAGATCAACTCCATGACCGGGTTCTTCTTCGGCGGCGGCGACCAGTACCGCTACGTCACCACCCTCCTGCACGGCGACCGGCACACCGACTCCAAGGTGCTCGCCGCCATCCGCGCCAAGCTCGCCGACGGCGCCGTCGTCGCCGGCACCTCCGCGGGCGCCCAGATCGCCGCCGGGCGCGACATGGTCACCGGCGGCGAGTCCTACCAGGGCCTGCGGGACGGCAGCGCGGCCGGCTACTTCGACGACCCCACCCGGCTCGGCTACCTTCCCGCGGGCGGTTTCGGCTTCCTTCGCTCCGGGCTCGTCGACACCCACACCGGCGCCTACGGCAGGGAGGGCCGGGCCCTGCGCCTGACCGCGGACACCGGTCACGACCGGGTCTACGCCCTGCAGGAGAACAGCGCCCTCGTCGTCGACCAGCCGGGCACCCGCGACGAGTCCATGACCGTACTCGGCACCAACGGCATCGGCATCCTCGACCTGCGCGACGCCTGCGCCCGCACCACACGGGACGGCTGGACGCTGACCGGAGCCAGGTACACCCACCTCACCGACGGCGACCGCTACGACCCCCGCCGCTGGGCCGCCCGCCCGGCTCCCGGCAAGCGCCCGCTGACCCCGAGCGGCACGTCTCCGGTGCCCGCCAACAACGACGTCTTCCACTCGGCCGACAACCCGGCCGGTGTCCCGTACTCCTTCCTCAGCACCGCCGCAGCACTCGCCGCCACCCGCGACCAGCGCACTGCCACCGCCACCACCTACGAGAGCGCTCCCCGCTTCACGGTCACCTTCACGAAGCGGCCGGGCTTCACCGCCTGGACGAGCGACGGCACCACCGCGCAGTCCCTGGTCGGACTGCGCATCGACATCGCACCCCGGTAACCGCGTTCCCGACCCCGTCGGCGGCTCGGGGCGGCCGGGACACCCGGCCGGCCCGAGCCGCCCGTTAGGGCATTAGGCTCGGCACCGGCGCACCACAAGGTCCGAAAGGAGCCCCCATGACCTCCGGCACCCTCGCCGACGACATCCGCCTCAAGCTGGGCACTCTCAGCCCCGCCGAGCGGAAGGTCGCGCGGGTGCTCCTTGCCGCCTACCCGGCGGCGGGCTTCGAGACGGTCGCCACGATCGCCGAACGCGCCGCCGTCAGCGCCCCCACGGTTCTGCGCTTCGTCGCCCGCCTCGGTTACAGCGGCTTCCCGGAGTTCCAGGCTGCCCTGCGCGCCGAACTCGACCAGCGCAACGCCTCGCCACTGTCCCTGTACGAGGAGACGGAGGACGCCCCCGGCGACGACTCGGCCGCGGGCCTCATGGCCCGCAGCAGCAGGCTGTTCACCACCGCCGTGGCCCAGACCATGGCCGAGACCCCACCGCACGACCTCGAACGGGCCATCACGCTGCTGTCCGACCGCAAGCGCCGGATCACCCTGGTCGGCGGCCGGTTCACGCACCTGCTCGCCCAGTACCTCGGCCTGCACCTGATGCAACTGCGCGACGACGTCCACATCCTGCCCGAACGTGACGTCGAACGCGCCGCCGCGCTGGCCCGGCTCGGCCGTCGCGACGTCCTCGTCGTCCTCGACTACCGCCGCTACGAGAGCGACAAGACGGCCCTCGCTCAGCTCGCGCAGGAACGAGGCGGCAAGGTCGTCGTCTTCACCGACACCTGGCTCTCACCCACCAGCGCGCACGCCGAGGTCGTCCTGCCCAGCCAGGTCACCACCCCCTCCCCGTACGACAGCCTCGTGCCCACCCTCGCCGTCATCGAGACCGTCGTCGCGGGCCTCATCACGGCGCTCGGCGACGAGGCCCATCAGCACATGAGGCACACCGAGGACATCGCCCGCCGTACCGGGCTGGTGTAACCGAACCTGCGCGCGTCGCTGTTCAGGACCTCCCGGTCAGCTCGCCGACGGGCTCGGCGCGGTGCACTTCGCGAACGTCGGCGCCGGCCAGGGCTTCAGCCCTCGACGCGGCGCTCGCCCCTGGACGTCCGAGTACCCCGGCGTTCGCGTCGTCAGGCAGTGCCGACAAGGCCGTGCGGCGCAGGACTTGCTCGAGGCCGCGGCGCGCTCGGTGCCCGATCCCGGCGGCGGCGTCACGCACTCGTACCTCCGGGTCGCCGGCGGTCCGCGGCAGCACTCGGGCGTGGTGGGTGAGGAACGTCCACTGGTCGCCGCGTGGCGGTGAGGTGGTCATGACGTCCATCGCCCGACCCCCAGGTCGGATGTCCACCCCTACGGCGAACGCATGTGAGGGACGTCCTCTTCGCGTGACCGTCCGCTGCGACAGGTGACGCCTGAGGTGCTTCTCCTTCATTCGCGGGTTGTGGCGGGGAGGCGCAGCCGCCCGTCGTGGACTTGGGCGATGCGGTCGACGGCGGTGAGGTGGGTGTGGTCGTGGGTGACGAGGACCGTGGCGGTGGCCTGCTGGTGGGTGAGGCGGGTGATCAGGTCGATGACGGCGGCGCCGCGTTCGTGATCGAGGGCGCTGGTGGGTTCGTCGACCAGAAGCACGGTGGGGTCGTTCATCAGGGCGCGGGCGATGCTGACGCGCTGGCGTTGACCGCCGGAGAGCTGGTGGGGACGGCGTGCGGCCTGGTCGGCCAGACCGACGGCGTCGAGCAGTTCCATGGCCCGTGCGCGGGCGCTGCGGGGCTTGCGGCCGTCGACCTGGGCCATGACGTGGAGCTGCTCGGCGGCGGTGAGGGAGGGCAGCAGGTTGGGCTGCTGGAAGACGATGCCGATCTTGTGGCGGCGCAGTTCGGTGAGCTCGCCGCGGGTCATGCCGGTGGTGGCGGTGCCGGCGATGGTGACGGTGCCGGCATCGGGGGTGATGAGGGTGGCGGCGACTGCGAGCAGGCTGGACTTGCCGGAGCCGGAAGGGCCGACGACGGCGGTCAGGGTGCCCTTGGGCACGTCCAGGGTGACGTTGTCCAGGGCGGTCAGGCGGGCTTCGCCGTCGGGGTAGGTGAGGGTGACGTCGGTCAGGTGCAGGCTCATCGGGCGCTCCCCAGGGCGGTCAGCGGGTCGACGGAGGTGATGCGTCGGATGGCCAGGGCGGCCCCGAGCGCTCCGAGCGTGATCATCACGGCCGGCGGGACGAGGACGGTGGCGGGCGTGAGGAGAAACGGTACGGCCGGGGCGACGACGAGGGCGCCGAGGACGGCGGCGAGGACGGTGCCGACCAGGGTGCCGCCGGCCAGCAGGACGACGGCCTGGCCGAGCGCGTCCTTGAGCAGGTTGGCGGTGGAGGCGCCCAGGGCCTTCAGAACGGCGACGTCGCCGCTGCGCTGGATGGTCCACACGGTGAAGAAGGCGCCGACGACCAGGGCGGAGATCGCGAACAGAGAGCCGCGCATCAGCTGCAGGGAGCCGTTCTCGGAGGCGTAGGAGCCGATCGCGGACAGTGAGTCGTCCTTGGAGACCGTCTTTGTGCCCGCTGCCTCATCAGCGGCTTTCACATCGCCGCCGGAGGTGGTGCTCAGCGCGATGACCGTGGCGGTAGGTCCGCCGGTCTCGCCCGTGGGGGGTGCGGTCCTCTGCCACAGGCTCAGGCTGGTCCAGGCCACCGGGGTGTGGCTGAAGGAGGCGTCCCCGCTCACTGAGGCGACGGTCACCGGCTGACCGGCGAGGGTGAAGGTGCCGCCCGCCTCCACATCGAGGGCGTCGGCGGCGGTGGTGGACAGGACCACCGTTCGGTCGTCGATCTTGCTGCTGTCCGGGGCGAGGACGGAACCGGGCCTCACGCCGAAGGCGGAGACGGCGGTGCTCTTGTTGCCGGCGCTCGCCTTGGTGGTGGTGATGCCCAGCGGCTCGGCGCTCCTCACACCGGGCGCACTGGCCCACTGCTGCCATTGTTTCTCGGTGACGGTGGAGTTGGAGTACGACAGCGCCTCGCCCTCGCCGGGTTCGCCGAAAGCGATCTTGTCTGCGGGCAGGCCGGTGATCGCAGAGACGTTCTGGTGGCCCAGCCCGGCCGTCAGCCCGGACAGCAGCTCGACCAGCAGGGTGATCAGAACGATGACGGTGCCCATCAGGGCGAAGCGCCCCTTGGCGAACTTCAGGTCTCTCCAGGCGACGAACACGGCTGGGCCTGCCTTCTCACGGGATTCTCGGGGTGGGAGCGGTACGACTCCACCGTCGCTGTCAGACCCCCACACGGTCATCTGGCCCAGGACAGCTCTTGCCGCGCCGAAAGGCGGCACGGGTCTTGTACCTTTCGATGGAGGCCCCCGCCGGGGCGTGTCCTTAGCCTGGAAGGACTGTGAACACCACCGCCCCCTCCCTGACCCCGACCACCCGCGCCCTGGCCTGGTGCCTGCATGTGCTGGTTGTCGCCCTGCTCGCTCTGGCCGCCGGCCGGGCCGTCGCCGACCACAGCCCACACGCCGGACTGATCACCGCCACGGCCGCGGCGTGTGCGCTGGTCTATGCGCTCGGTCCCGTGCTGCCCCGAGTGCGCCGCTCGCGGCGGGCCGCCGCACTGTGGCTGACCGCCGTGGGCGCCGTCTGGCTGGTCCTGCTGGCCCTGTCCGCCGACGCGGTATGGGTGGCGTTCCCCCTGTACTTCCTCCAGCTCCACCTGCTGTCCCACCGCGTCGGCCTGGCCGCGGTAGTGGCCACGGCGGTGGTGGCCATCGCCGGCTTCGCCGCGCACCAGGACTCCTTCAGCGCCGCGATGGCGATCGGACCGGCCCTCGGCGCCGCCGTGGCGGTGGCGGTGGTGTGGGGGTACCAGGCCCTCTACCGGGAGAGCGAACAGCGCAGGCGCCTGATCGAAGAGCTCACCGCCACGCGCGCCGATCTGGCCACGGCGCAGCACGCCGCGGGGGTCCTGGCCGAACGTGAACGCCTGGCCCGCGAGATCCACGACACCCTCGCCCAGGGCCTCTCAAGCATCCAGCTGCTGTTGCGCGCCGCCGAACGCGCCCTGCCGAACGCGCCGGAGAACACCGCTCGCTACGTCGACCAGGCGCGGCAGGCCGCCGTGGACAACCTCGCCGAGGCCCGCCGTTTCGTCGCCGCCCTCGCTCCGCCCGCCCTGGTGGGCACGACCCTCGCCGGCGCCCTTCAACGCTTGTGCGCCACCACCGGCACCCGCCACCGGATCACCGCGCGTTTCCACCTCACGGGCGACCCCCGACCGCTGCCGACCGCGTACGAGGTCGCCCTGCTGCGCATCGCCCAGTCCGCCCTCTCCAACACCGTCCGGCACGCCGAGGCCGCCACCGCCGACGTCACCCTCAGCTACCACGACGACCATGTCGCCGTGGACATCGTCGACGACGGACGCGGCTTCGATCCCGACCGGCTTCCCACCCCGGACCCGGAGGCCGGCGGGTTCGGACTGACCGCCATGCACGCCCGAGTCCACGCCCTCGGCGGCGCCCTCACCGTCCAATCCACCCGCGGCCACGGCACCACCCTGGCCGCCCGACTGCCCCTCGACCCCGACGCCGACCCCGCAAAGGCCCGCCCGTGACCGACACCCCCATCCGTCTGCTCCTGGCCGACGACCACCCCGTAGTGCGGGCCGGGCTCCGCGCGGTACTGGAGACCGAACCCGGCCTCACCGTGGTGGCCGAGGCAGCCACCGCCGAGGAGGCCGTCGCCCGCGCCGCCCAGGGCGACATCGACGTAGTCCTCATGGACCTGCAGTTCGGCAAGGGCATGAACGGCGCCGAGGCCACCGCCCGGATCACCGCCCCAGCGGACGGCCCCCGCGTGCTGATCGTCACCACCTACGACACCGACGCCGACACCCTGCCCGCCATCGAGGCCGGCGCCACCGGCTACCTCCTGAAGGACGCCCCGCCCGAGGAACTGGCCGCCGCCGTACGCACCGCCGCCACGGGCCGCACCACTCTGGCAGCCACCATCGCGGACCGGCTGATGAACCGGCTGCGCAGTCCTGGCACCGCCCTGACCCGGCGCGAGACCGAAGTCCTGGTCCTGGTGGCCGAAGGACTGTCCAACCAGGCCATCGGTGACCGGCTCCATCTCACCGAGGGAACCGTGAAGTCCCATTTGGCTCGCATCTACACCAAGCTCGGCGTGGACTCCCGCACCGCCGCCGTCGCTACCGCCAGCGGACTCGGCATGATCCGGAGGTGTTGAAGCTCTCCCCTCCCTTCGCAAGCTCAGGAAGGGGATTCCCGTCTACCTTGCGGCGACAGGCTTGACGGTTTTACCCGCCCTGCGACCGCGCCTTCCGGCGGCCGGGACCTCCACGATGACGTGGCCGATCCGGTACAGGTGCAAGATGTTCCGAGCCGCGTTCCAGTCGGCGTTCGCCGTCCAGCCGCAGTCGGGGTTCTTGCAGGAGAACAGTTCCTGGCTCTCTCGGCTGCCGGGGGTGATGAATCCGCAGGCTGAGCATCGCTGGGAGGTGTGGGGGGCGGGGACCTTGACGAGCTGGCCGCCGTATCGGGCGGTCTTGTACGTCAGTATGGTCACGCTCCGACCCCACGCCTCTTGGGCGATGGAGCGGTTGAGTCCGGCCTTCGCCTTGGCCCCGTTGCGCAGGAACGCGCCCTCGTTGTCGGGGTCGGGCTTGGGGACCGGGCTCTTGGTCATGCCGAGGATGCTGAGCTGTTCGACCACCAGCACGCCGTACGTGCGGGCGAGATAGGTGGTGGTCTGGTGCTGCCAGTCCACGGCTCGTCGCGTGGCTCTTGCTCGGAGCTGCTTGATCTGGCCGTAGGTGTGCCGCAACCGCTTGGAGGTCTTCTCCCCGCGCTTGCGGAACGTCTTGCTGTGCGCGGCCTGCCGCTCCAGCTTGAGGAGCTTGGCCTTCTCCTTCGGGGTCAGCCACTTGTCCCGGTCGGCGGTGCCATCCGGAAGTCGAGGCGAGCGCCCGTGGTCCTGGTGGTCCTTGTTGGACAGAGCCAGGGGGATGTTCACCCCGGCGTCGATGCCGACCTCCGGCCCCTGGTGGGGCTCGGGGGCGCGTTCGAGGGTCTGGACGCGGAAGGCAATGTGCCAGCCGTTCGTTTCGCTGCGAAGAGATCTTGCGAGAGGTCTGCACGGACTTCGAAGCGGACCTCAAGCAGTTCAACGGCGAAGAGGATCACGTACACCTGCTCGTGCACTACCCGCCGAAAGTCCAGCTCTCCAAGCTGGTCAACTCCCTTAAGGGCGTCTCCGCCCGCTTGCTGCGCAAGGAGTACGACGCGCACGTGCGCCGGTACCTGTGGGGCAGGCACTCTTGGTCCGGCTCGTACTTCGCCGGAAGCTGCGGCGGGGTCTGACCGTCGAAAACAGCAGTACATCGAGCGGCAAAACGCCCCGTGGGATGAGCTGAACAGTGCAGACCCGTGCTTCGGTACGGGTCACACCTATTTTGAGATGGCCTTCACCCCCGGCGTAAACGCCGGAGCACTGGCCAAGATCAAAGGCAGAAGGCGCGACAGGTTCACTCGTTCGCTGCACCCTGCTGAGCCACTGAAGCCGATCACTTGCCCGAGGGTGAGGGGTGTCCCCATGCACTGCATCCGTTCTCCGTCTGTCTCCGGAACCGTGGGCAGGGTGACATCGACAATGAGACCTCACACAAGGACGACCCATGGTGCAAGCCTCCTCTCTGGGCCGCTCCGCGGGGCCAGTGGCCGCATGGCGCTCCGTCATGCTGGTCCTTGCGCTCGGGCAGGTGGCGAGTTCCGTCCTCAGCCGGCTGTACGGCGGTGAGTTCACGACGGCCGACCGTCCAGGCGAGCCGCCCATCGTCCCGGTCGGCTGGGCATTCTCCATCTGGACGCTGGTAGAACTGCTCTGTATCGCCTACGCGTTGTGGGCGCTGCCCGAGCGTCGCCCGGACTCCGACGTTCGGAATCAGCTGGCCGTCCCGCTCTGCCTGGTCTTCACCGGATTCAGCTGCTGGCTGGTGGCCGCGGAGGTCGCACCGGTGTGGGGAACGGTCGCGGTGTTCGCCGTAATGATCTTCGGCCTTGTGCGGGCCATGTCAGTGGCTCTGGAACACCGCGTCACCATCGCCTCCTGGCGGCCTGTGCCCAGAGCCCTTCTGTGGTGGATGCTCGGCGTCTACACAGGATGGTCGACCATCGCGGTCTGGGTGAATCTCACCACCGCCGCGGCCGGTTCCGGTGCCCCCGTGGCCGGCACGACGGGCGTAGCGGCGCAGTTGGCAGTGCTGGCCGGCGCTACGGCGACCGCGGTGGTCATTCTCCGCTGGACCCGAGGGCTGCTCCCCTACGCCCTCGCCGCGGGATGGGGTCTGCTGACTGCCATGCTGGGAGCTGCGAGCGCCGGGCAGCCGGTGCTTTCCGGCGCCGCGGCCGCCGGATTCGTCGTCGTAGCCGGGGCAACGGCCGTTGCTCGGCGGGAGCGAGCTGTCCGCGACCCGGAGGAAGGGCCATGAGGCCGGGAAGCGTTGCGCTTTCACCGGGGCGCACGAGGGCTGGGCATCGAAGTCTGTCGGCTGCTCGCGCGATCAGGTTGCGGCCGAGCTCGACCGGCCACATCTGCGCTCGGAGCGTTCATCGACGAGCACCGGGACCGCTTCGGCGGTGTCGCGCCGATCTGCCGCGTGCTGACCCAGCACGGCTGCAAGATCCCCGTCACGTACTCGGTAGCAGTGTCCGCGCGCGCGGGCAGGGCCCTGCGCCTTGTGCTTGTGCACCAGGTGGTGAAGCGGTGCGAGCCGCCTGCGTATCCGCGGGTCTCGGCCGGGATGCCTTCCTCGACCGCGGCGCGGGCCTCGGGTGAGAGTCCGCTCGTCCGGCTCGCCGGGACGGGGTCCTTCGGCTCGGTCTCGGCGGTCGAGGGCGGCGTGTCCACAGGTCCACGGGTCCACGGGTGGCTCCCCCAGGCGTGATTCTGGCTCCCGGCAAGGCGACTTGCCGGGAGCCGGCGCCGCACCGTGCTCCGGGCAGGCCTGCGGCATCCACTCCGACCGGCTGCCCTCCTGGACTTCAGCGACGCTTGCCGGGGCCTTGTGTCGGCAGGGAAAGAGGCCCTGGCGGCCCTGGCGTGCCTCTGCTCCCGTCCCGCTGACCGGGCTGTCCCCGGCGGGCGGTCGCCGGCCCGAACCCGTCCTCGGTCCGGCCCGAGTCAAATATCGCGGGATGGCCGATCAGTGGGAGCGATGACGAGCGCGGTATGCGTAGGTGAGCAGACCTGCCATGGCAAGCGAAACGAGGCTGCCGATCGTGAGTACGGCCATCCGGGGGTTCTCGCCGCGCTTTGGCGGCGACCCGATGGTGATACGGCCGTTGGTCTCCCGTTTGACGAGCCCACTGGCGAGTGTCAGCCGCGCGGTCCACACACCGTCTGGGAGTCTCCGGTGGAGAGTGGTCCTCGCCAGCGTCGAGCCTCCCGGGCCGAGGGTGTCCGCGCGGACGTTGAACGGGCCGGCAGAAAGCCCACCTGGGCCGTTCGACAGCGTGAGCTTGCCCGCGAGGTCGAGGGCCCGCCCGCCGGTGTTCTCCACCCGGGCCGTTACCACGGGGATGCCGTCCGCGGTGCGCGCGCCGGTCAGGTCCTTGATGCGGAAGTCCGATGGCGGTTCTCCGTCGGGCCCGATGGACAGGTAGAGACGCACTCCGGCGCGGGCCACGTTGCGTACCTGCTTCGTGGGATCGTGGTCGGGACTGACCTCCGCCCAGAGAACGCCGTAGTGTTCGCCGCGGGTCGCATCACCCGCCACGGTGATCTCGGTCCAGACCTTCGCCGTCTCGTCGGGCGCCAGGACGAGTTCGCTGTCCTCGATCTTCACCCACCTGGTGAGCTCGTTGCCGGCACGTCCGGGGGCGAAGGCGAAGCCGTGATTGCCCACAGCGGCGGCCGCTGGGTAGAGCCGTACACGGTGTCGCTCGCCCGAGAGATTGGTAACGGCGATCCGTCTGCGAATCCTCTCGCCCGGACTGACGTGATCGATGATGTACCGGTGGGCTCGCTCGTCGTCGCGGCGGCTGAGGGGCGCGTCGACCAGTCGGATGCCGATGCTCATGTCGTCGGAGGCCCGCCGCGGCGCCTCCGCGGCTGCGGGCGCGACCGATGCGACGAGCAGTGACATCGAGAGGAGCAGTTTACCTACGGGGTCACGCCACAGAATGGGTCACCGTACCGTGGTAGAGCCCGCCAACGGCGTCCTGCGGGATGGTGATTTCCAGGGTGGGGTTCCAGCTCGCGCTGTTGTTTCCGCTGCCCGAGGTCTTGGAGAAGGCGGTGCGAGGCTGGTTGAGGCTCACCCGGTCGCCACGCGTGGGTTGGCCGGGCACGAAGGTGCCGCTGCCGCTTGTGGCGGTCGCCTGACCGGACCAGTAGGTCACCAGGTTGGGCAGGATGATCTCGGCGGCCTCGTCCGTTCCGGTGTCGAACTGCGTCGAGACCACCGACGCCGTCCACGTCGCGTTGGCCGCGGCCCGCTGGTCCATCACCGTCACGGTGCCCATCTGGCCGCTGATCGTCTGCCCCGGGAACGCGGACCCCAGGTTGTCCGAGGCGGGCACCTCGATCGTGAGGTTCGACGTGGACACGGTGAACGTTACGGTCGTGTCCCCCGACGGCTGGGCTGCCGCGGGCAGCGAGGTCACGCCGGCCAGGACGGCGGCGATACACGGAGTCAAGAGTCTTCTGCGCACAGAGCCACCATAGGCGGACACATGGATAAGAGTCGTTATTTACCATTGGCTATGCCACCGAGTGGGTGATCGTCCCGGTATAGGCGCCTCCCACGGCAGTCGTCGGCACGGCGACGATGAGCGTCGGCCGCCAGGCAGTGGTGTTGTTCCCGTTGCCCGAGGTCTTGGCGAACGCCGTCCGCGGGACGCTGAGACTCTGCGCCTGCGCGCTGGTCGCCTGGCCCGGGACCCGGGTGCCGGACCCGGCGGTCGCGGTGGCCTGACCCGACCAGTACGAGAACCGGCTCCTGGAGATCTGCCGGGCGGGGCCGCCGCCCGGCGTGGTGAAGTCGGTCGCCACCACCGTCGCGGTCCAGACCGTGTTCGTGCCGCCTCGCTTGTCCGACACCCGGACTTCGCCGAGTTGTCGACCGAGGGAGGAGCCGGGGAAGGTCGAGCCGAGACTCACCCCGGCCGGCACAGTGATCGTCAGCAGGTGGGGCTGTCGGGCGATCCGCGCCACGTCCTGGGCGGACACCGGCGCTGCTGCGCCGGGCACCACCGCCGCCACGACTCCCGTGAGGGTCCACAGCATTTGCACGCCGCGACTATAGGCCCTGTTGCGGAGGGCTTTGAGCCTCCATCACCCTTTCAGGGGGTTTCTGACCACCTGTGGCCGGTTAGCGTTCCCCAATCGGTTTCGCCCGTCCGCACCCACGCGGTGGATTTCCGTCCAGGAGCCCCCATGCGTAATCCCGCTCGCACAGCGGTCTACACCGTCCTCGCCCTGGCCCTGGCCGCATCCGCCAGCCCCGCACTGTCCGTCTCGGCCCACCCCGACCGCGCCGAACCCACCGGGCTCGCCACCGCCCACGACCACCTGGATCGGCCGCCCACGCACGTCCGGCTGCGCACACGGACCTTCGATCCGACCACGCCGGAGGGGGAGCGCAGCCGGCCGCGGGGAAACCTGCGGACGACGAACGGCCGCACGTACCTGGTCCAGTTCACCACCACGCCGCTCGACAGCCATCGCGCCGAACTGGCGGCCCTCGGTGCCCGGCTCGGCGCCTACATTCCCGACGCGACGTACGTGGTGCGCATGGACAAGGCGGCCCGAGGGCGGGTCGCCGCGCTGCCGTACGTGCGATGGGTCGGACGGTACGACGCCGGCGACAAGCTGGAAGGCGGGGCCGTGCAGCCGAGCACGCGCCGCTATGTCGTCACGCTCGTGGAACCGGACGCCGCCGACCAGCGTGCGGTGGTCAGACGGATCACGGAGCTCGGCGGCCGGGTCGACGCCGTCTCGGCGGGCCTGCAGTTGATCGAGTCAACCCTCAAGCCGGCGCAGGCACTTGCCGTGGCGCACCTGGACCCGGTGCTCGCGCTCGACGTGTGGACGGCACCCCAGGTGGACATGGACAACGCCCGTGCCGCGGGCGGCGCCAACGCGGTGGAGACGGCGCTCGGGTACCTCGGGCAAGGCGTGCGCGGCGAGGTGATGGACACCGGACTGCGCACCACGCACCAGGAGTTCGCGGCGTACCCGCCGATCCTGCACACCGCCAACACCACCAGCACGAGCCACGGCACCTCGACATACGGGCAGATCTTCGCCTCAGGTGTCAACGCCACCGCCCGCGGCCTGCTCCCCCAGGCACAGCCCATCTTCGCCGCCCACAGCCTGGTGTCCGACCGGTGGGAGCACACCGGGCAGCTCGTCGACCCGACGGGCCCGTACCGGGCGGTGTTCCAGTCCAACAGTTGGGGCAGCGCGCTGACGTTCGGCTACAACGCCACGTCGGCGGCGATGGACGACATCGTCTTCGACCACGACATCCTGATCTGCCAGTCCCAGGGCAACACCGGCAACCGCTCCGCCCGGCCTCAGGCGTGGGCGAAGAACGTGATGTCCGTCGGTGGCACCTACCACTACGACACCCTCTCCCGCGCCGATGACGCGTGGAACGGCGGGGCGAGCATCGGCCCGGCCGCGGACGGGCGGATCAAGCCCGACCTCTCCAACTACTACGACGCGGTCCACACCACCGCGAGCGGCGGCGACGCCTCGTACACCGGCACGTTCAGCGGCACCAGCGCCTCCACGCCGATCACGTGCGGCTACGCGGGCCTCATTTTCCAGATGTGGGCGGACGGGGTCTTCGACGGCGGCCCCGGTCTGGACCGCGACGTCTTCGCGTCCCGGCCGCACGCCGCCACCGCGAAGGCACTGCTGATCAACTCGGCCGACCAGTACGCCTTCACGGGCACGTCCCACGATCTGGCCCGCATGAAGCAGGGCTGGGGTACGGCCAGCGTCGGCAACCTGTACCAGCAGGCAGAGGACAACGACTGGGCGCTGCCAATCCTGGTCAACGAGACGGACGTACTCACGGGGGGCCAGACCGCCACATACACACTGACCACCGACGGCAGCCAGCCGCTGAAGGCGACGATGGTCTACACCGACCCGATGGGCTCACCGTCGGCGGCCCAGGCGCGCGTCAACGATCTGACCCTGAAGCTCACCGCCCCGGACGGAACCGTGTACTGGGGGAACAACGGGCTTGCGGCCGACGTTTGGTCCACGCCGGGAGGCTCGGCGAACACGATCGACACCGTCGAGAACGTGTTCGTCCAAACCCCAGCCGCCGGCACCTGGACGATCGAGGTCATCGCCAGCCAGGTCAGTGCAGACGGACACGTCGAGACTCCCACGACCGACGCAGACTTCGCACTGGTCGCCACCGGTAAGGTCACCGGCTAGTGCTGCAACGGTGTTGGCCGTGACGGTCGGCAGGATGTTCGCTGAGGTGGTTGTGGGCGGGGACCTTGCGGATGCCGGAAAGGGCACGAACTCGACGCAGGGGCCCGACCACAGCTTCACGATCGCCGGATACTCCCGGGCCCACGGCGCCTCCGCGTGCGCCAACCGCAACGTGGCGTTCCGCCACTGGGGTTCCCCTGCCGCCGTTTCGACTGCGGCGGAACTTGCCGCCCAGCGGCCTTGATGCCGAAGCCGGTGCTGCGTACGACGGCTGCGACGGTGACGGGGGGCCGGCGCGGGCGGCGATCTTGGCCGCGTGGGCGGCCACCGCCGTATCGGCGCGGGAACCGCTGAACAGGGCCAGGACGCTGCCCTCGGCGCGGAGGGTGAAGTGGTGGATGTGCGCCTCAGGCGAGCTCGGGGGCGTGGCGGCCGACTGTGGGTGCTGGTGGGTGGTCATGGCGTGCCCTCGTCGCGCGTGCTCGTGGCTGCAGGCTGGTGGGGCGTGGGGGGCTCCTCGTCGTGGACCCCGGCAGTACCGGCCGGGGTTTCGGCCGGCTGGCCGTCGGCTTCGGCGGGCTGGTTGCGGGTGGCGATGAGGGACCAGGTGATGGAGACGGTGATGGTGACGGCGATGACGCCGAGGGTGAGGGGGATGGGGAGCTTGCCGACGGGGGTTTCGGAGAGGATGAGCTTGACGCCGGCGAAGGCCAGCAGGACCGCGAGGCCGTAGTGCAGGTACTGGAAGCGGCGCAGGAGTCCGGCGAGGCAGAAGTAGAGGCTGCGCAGGCCGAGGACGGCGAAGGCGTTGGCGGTCCACACCAGGAAGGTGTTGGTGGTGATCGCGAGGACGGCCGCGACGGAGTCGACGGCGAAGATCAGGTCGGTGGCCTCGATCGCGACCAGCACCACGAACAGCAGCGTGGCCACTCGACGTCCGTTGATGTGACTGAAGAATTTGTCGCCGTGGAACTTCGGGTCGGTGGGGATGATCTTCTTCACCAGGCGGACGACGGGGTTCCGGTCGGGGTGGACCTCTTCGTCCTTGGAGAAGGCCATCTTCCAGCCGGTCCAGATCAGGAACGCGCCGAAGAGGTAGGCGGTCCAGAAGAACACCTGCAGCAGCTCGGCGCCGATGAAGATGAACACCAGCCGGAAGGCCAGGGCGCCGATGACGCCCCAGAAGAGGACCTTGTGCTGGTAGGCGTCAGGAACGGCGAAGAACGAGAAGACCAGCGCGAAGACGAAGACGTTGTCGATCGACAGGGCCTTCTCGATCAGGTAGCCGGCGTAGTAGGTGGAGGACACCTCCCCGCCCTGCCAGAGCAGAAGGATGACACCGAAGCCGAGCCCGATGGCGATCCAGATGCTGCTCCAGATCGCGGCCTCGCGGAAGCCGATGACGTGGTTGTCGCGGTGCGCGATCAAGTCGACGGCGAGCATCACACCGATGCCCACGGTGACGGCGGCCCACACCCACAACGGGACGGCGAACGACAGATCATTCATCGCTGAACGGTTTCCTCTCCAGGACTGTTCTCACTATCGGCGGATCACTGCGCCATACGGCGCGGTGAGGTCCACGTGGGGGGCGCGACCGCGTGGACGTAGGGGCCGCCGCGCAGGGCCGCGGCCTCAATCAGGGCGAAAGCGTCCAGGCCCTCGGGGCCGCGGCGGGAAGCCACCACCTCCGGAGCGCGGTGAAGGGTGACCAGCGCCAGCAGCTCTTTCGCGGCTGTCAGACGCGAGCCGTTCTGGGCGGGCAGATGGAAGACCTCGGGGATGTAGCCCACACGGAGCGGGCCCACCCTCGGCATGACCCGGCCCAGAACAGCCTGTACCGGCGCGGCGGCCGGCCCCAGGCCCGAGCGACGCAGGTGCGGGGGCATCACGGCGATCAGGAGCAGCGGCACGCGCCGGGCCAGCGCAATGCGCGCCGCGGCCTCGGCCACCGCCACATCGTCCACCCGGTCTGTCAGCACCGCAGCCACCGGCCGCACAAGGCCCGCCCGAGCGGGGAGGGGGGCGCCACCGCGCGGGGAGGGAGAAAGCGATCGTGTCATGGGGCTACCCGCCTTCCTTGTACCGGGAGGAATCCCCTCAAGCGTCACCCCCACCCCCGACACCCGTCAAGAGTTACGCGAAAAGTTTTTCGCTAATATCTTTTCGCTGGAAGCGTTGAAATGCGAAGCCAGGTTCGTATGATGAAGGTCATGAGTACCTCACCGGCACGCGGCGACCAATGGACGTTCCTCACCAACCACGCACGAGTGCTGCTGCGGATCGCCCGCGACCCGGAGGTACGGCTGCGCGACCTCGCTGCCGGGATCGGCATCACCGAACGCGCCGTGCAGATCATCGTCGCCGACCTGGAGGCAGCCGGGTACCTCACCCGGACCCGGGTAGGCCGCCGCAACCACTACACCGTCGACCCCACCGTCGCCCTGCGCCACCCCAACGAAGCCGACCACCCCGTCGGGGACCTCCTCACCGCCTTCCTCCACCGCGAAGACACCCCCGCCCCCGAACCGGCCTGAACGCGAACAACTCACGCCTGAAAGAAACCGCGCTCGGGCGTGGCGGCTCCCTGCCCGGACAACCCGGGCTGGGTGAACCGACGACCACCCGGCCCGCTTGCCCTCCCTCCAGCGGGTGCCGACCACGCGCCTTCGACGTCGGCGTGCCGTCATGCTGCTCGTGCCTCGTACGGGGCAAGTCCGAGACCGAAGAACGCGGGGCCCACTCCCCCGCGAAAATGCCCCGCCGGTCCGGCACTATCGACACCGAAACCCGGCTCCGCCGTCATCGACGCAGCCCAGGAGAAGACGGAAAGCGCGCTCCCACCGGCCTGACCGCGACCCCCGCCACCGCACCCCAGGCCGCACGGAACACCGGGAATCCCACGGCGAAGCAGAAGGTGTGCGCCCGTCCCGCAGCCGACGCGGACCCCACCCGCTCCCCACCACCCACGCCGCTGCCCAGAGCCGTCAGACAGCCTTTCTGCCCGGCCGCACGGGGCAGGGCCCTCACCTGCAGACCCCTGGCCCCCGGCCGCTGCGCCTTTTGTCGGCCGGCCGCTTACGCCTGTCCGGACAACAGACGCTCCAACGGCCGCCAATCCACCCGGTCCGATTCGCACCCCGGGGGAACCAGGGTGTAGGAGATGGCGAGCCACTCCCTCAGCCCGGCGGCGTCCAACAGGAAGACCGCGCGCCCAGCGGGAGGACCGATCTGCAGCATCACCTGCCCGCCGCCGGGCGGCCCGGGTGCGGGCCAGAGCTGCACCTCACCAACACCGGCGCGACACCGCATACCGGTGGCGAGAAGATCACGCTCCACGTACCAGGAGACACCGCGATGGCGCTCGGGATCCGGATGGAACACGATCCGCGCCGCATACGGGTCCCGGCTCGTGTAATGAAACGAGGCCACGATCGGCAGAAGCGCCCCATTCCGCATCTGCACGACCTCGGTCCACCAGACCGCCTCATGCCTTTCCCGCACACCACCGCTCCCTCACCACGAACACGGCCCGCGCAGGACCACCAGACCGGACACGAGACTGTGCCCGACCCGACCGGCTCCGCTGGTACCCGCCGGCGGAGCCCGGCCGGTAGAACGCCGAGCCCAGGCAGCGGCGCGGGTACCCCCACCAATCAGGGTGGAAACTGCGCCCGGCGCCGCTGCGGTCGCTGCCTGTCGGCGGCCGCGCCCGCAACCGGCCATGGTCGGCATGCGGACCGTCTGGGTACTTCGATGGGGCACCAGCAGAACAGTGGCGCCGCCAGGAGCCCATGTGAATCCCAGCCACGATGGATTTTCTCTACAGACGATGAGTGGGTTTCTGCTGCGAACGCACCGAGAAGAGTGGCTTCCCGGATTGAATCCGCGCCTGGCGGACGGACGCTGACCCGTCGGCACCGATCAACGGGCGGGGTGCATGACCGACAAGCCCCCAGCGCCGTGGCGTTGCCGATGGCGACAGCCCTGCCGCCATCGCTCACGCCCGTGGCGTCGCCCGCGCCTTTGTCACCGGGAGCCCCGCTGCGGCTGCCGGGACCGCGGAGACACTCGCCCTCGTGGTCTCCGAGCTCGCCACCAACGCGCAACGGCGCATGCCGAGGCCACTGGCACCCGTTCTATTCCGTGGAGGCCGACGAGGCACGGTCCTGGTGCTATGTGGACGAACTCTTGCCGGCACGCGCCGACTGAGGGGCCTGCACTCCGGTCGCAGGGCGAGGAGCCGGCGTCGTGCGGTCTTCAGGCCGAACGTGTGGCAGCGACGAGGAAGAACGCGGAGCCGGGCGACGAGCGAGCTTTCCGGGCGAAGCGTGCGCATATCCGTTTGCTGTCCCGACGCTTCGGGGACCTCGTTGGCTATGGGTGAATACAGCGACAGCATTACCGTGCATGTACCGCCGGACCGGCTCTTTGCCTATCTGTCTGATGTGGAGCATCTGCCCTCCTACATGCCGCGCCTGACTTCCGTCCACCCCCATGACGGTGACCACGTCACCGTCACCGCCCATATCGAGCCCGCCGACGCCCCGGAGCAGGACGTGACCAGCGAAGCGTGGCTGCATGTGGTCGAGGAGGGCAAGAGCCTGGAGTGGGGCGCCCCCGGTCCGCACGACTACCGGGGTCGGTTGCACGTGGACGAAGGAGAGGACGCCGGCACCTGCCGACTGACGGTGGAGTTGCACACCGAGCACACGGGGGGCGCGCAGGTCCACCGCGGCCTGAAAGAGGCACTGACCGGTATCAAGCGGGCGGCGGAGAGCGCTGGACGGTGAGTCGGGGCGTCGCGGCCGTTTCCGTCGGCCTTGCGCGAGTGTGCTGAGCGGATGGGGCGCCTGGCGTGAGCCTGGGCCGCCGGCGTTCTCGGCCGGGCCGTGGGCGCGGGCCGGGAGGTGTGCTGCGATCGTCAACACTGCCGACGGGTGACGTGTCACGACCTGCCTCGCATCAGGAGGCGGGCCCGCCCGTACTGGTGGACGACTGCCTTCCGGCCGGCGACAGACGGCGGGCGCCGCCCCGTAGCTGCGGTCACCCGGAGCGACGCTCGCGACGTACGGACGGGGAGAACAGCGCCGACTGCTGCTGCACACGTACGGTTGTCGGGACGTTGTGTCGAGGTTCCCGGTGCGTGCATCATGTCGGGCCTTCGCGCTCCGCCACATCTCAGTCGATGAGCTGCTCGGACCAGATCGTCTTGCGGTTCTGGCCATGGCGGCAGCCCCAGCGCTCCGCGAGTTGGGCGACAAGGAACAAGCCGCGCCCTCCCTCGTCGGTGGTGTGCGCGCGCCGTAGGCGAGGCTGTGTGCTGCTGGAGTCGGTGACCTCGCACACCAGGACGTCGTGGCGGATCAGGCGGAGGTCCATGGGAAGACGACCGTAGCGGATGGCGTTGGTGACCAGTTCGCTGACGATGAGTTCGGTGGCGAACAGCAGGTCTTTGAGCCCCCACGTGGTGAGTTGGCCGGTTGTCCATTCTCGGGCCTTGGAGACGGCGGCAGGGTCGGCCGGGATTTCCCAGTGAGCGGTGTCCTCCGCCGGGACGGCGCGGGTACGGGCCAGGAGCAGGGTCGCGTCGTCGCGCGGCGTCTGGTCGACCAGGCCGGCGAGGAGAGCCTGGCCGGTTTCGTCCAGAGCACGATCCGGGCGGCAGGACGCGGCGAGGGCATCCGTCAGGTGCCGCAGGCCTTGGCCGATGTCGCGGTCGTGCTGTTCGACCAGGCCGTCGGTGTAGAGGGCGAGGACGCTGCCCGGCTCCAGGTCGATCGTGGTGGTCTCGTACGGCAGGCCGCCGATGGCGAGTGGTGGTCCCGGGGAGATTCTGACGGCTTCGGCGGTCCCGTCGGGCCGAACCAGGACGGGTGGCGGGTGCCCGGCACTGGCCATGGCGCAGCGCCTGGTGACCGGGTCGTAGACCGCGTACAGGCATGTGCCGCCGACGATGTCGTGGTCGCCGGGCGGTGCTTCGGCCGCGAGGCGCTGGACCAGGTCGGCGATCCGGGTGAGCAACTCGTCCGGTTCGAGTTCCAGGTCCGCGAGCGTCTGGATGGCGGCGCGCAGGCGGCCCATGGTGGCGCTGGCGCGCATGCCGTGGCCGACCACGTCCCCGGCGACAAGGGCCAGCCGGAGAGAGGGCAGAGCGATGGCGTCGTACCAGTCGCCGCTGATTTCGGCTCCGCCGCCTGCGGGCAGGTAGGCGCCGGCGGTCTCGGCTGCCGGAGTGTCGGTCGTGGCCGGCGGAAGAAGCAGCTGCTGCAGACCTGCGGCGGCCCTGTGCTCGCGCGTGTAACGGCGGGCGTTGTCGATGGCGAGGGCACCTCGTGAGGCGATCTGCGTCATGAGAGCAGCCTCGTCCTCGGTGAAGGGGTCGGACCGGCCGCAGCGCCAGGCCGATATGGCACCGAGCGTGAGCCCGCGGGCATGCAGTGGTGCCACCATCACCGAATGGGCGTCCGTCGGGACGAGATACTCGACCAGCTGGGGGTCGCCGACCATGGCGGTGAAGTCGTCGAGGCCGAGGACGACCGTCTCGCCGTGCCGGAACCTGCGCACCGTGGGGTGGTCGGGAAGGAGCGGGATGGGATCGCCCCGTTTGATGCCGGCCGGCCACACCGCGATGGCCGGAGCAAGAGCCGCGTTGCCCATGTCTCCACCGCCCAGCCGCTTCACGGGCTCTTCCCCATCGAAAACGGGGTGAGCAAGGTCGACGGCGGCGAGATCTCCGAACGTGGGTGCGAGAACGTCCGCGAGGTCCTGCGCAGTGCGCACGACATCCAGGGATCCTCCCACCCGCTCGGCCACCTCGCGGGCGAGATCCAGATGACGGCGGGCACGAAGATGATCGGCGCCGTCGATGTACAGGGCAGCGACCCCTGTCGGGCGCCCCCGCGTGTCCTCCAGACGGAAGGCGGACAGCGACAGCACGTGCCGCCGCGCCGGATCGTGTTGCCAGCTCACTTGCTGGTTCCTGCGGACCACCGGGACACCCGTCTCGAGCACCTGGCGCAGTACTGCCTCGAGGCTCTCGGCGTCCTCGGCGCACAGCACGTCGCACAGCCGGGTGCCGGGCTGCACCGGACGGCCGCCGGGAGTGTCCGGCGTGGCGTTCGTCTGCACAGTGGTGAGATCCGTGTCGTGCAGGGCGATCGTGATCCGGTTCTGTGCGGACAGCGCGCGCAGGAGCGCTGCGCCCTGCTCGTGGTCGGCGACGTGGTGCGTGGGGGCGGCCAGGACGAGGACCTCCGCCGAGCCCTCGACCTTCGTGGTTCGGAAAGTGACATCGATGGTGTCGCCGCGCTGGTGCCACAGCCGCACCCTGCCGGATGCCGGCATCTCCGTGGCGCCGCGCAGGTCCTCCGGGAGGTCGGCCACCAGTTCCCGCACGGGCCGGCCGCAGACCTCCTCGGCGGGGAACCCCGTCATGTCCTGCGCTGTCCCGGTCCACCGCACCACCGCGCCTCGCTTGTCGAGCACGGCGGCTGCCAGGCCGTAGAAGGCGGGCAACCAGCCGCTGGGAACGGAACCGGAGATGCCTGCCGCTTCTCGGGAGACATCTGCAGGGCAGGCGTTCTTGACATTTTCTGTATGCATGTCCATGGCTTCCTTGCGAGAGCTCGCGGCTCTGGAGATATCGGAATGCGGTGGTGGCCGACGGCAGCGCGTCACATCGCGGCTGTGGAGGGCAGGTCCTGTTCGGCCCAGACGACCTTGCCGTCCGCGCCGGAGCGTGAGCCCCACCTACGGGACAACTGCGAGACGAGGAAGAGACCGCGGCCGTTCTCGTCGAGGGTGTCGGGATGACGCGGACGTGGGTGGCTGGTGCTGCCATCGGACACTTCGCAGGTCAGAACCTGGTGCTGGATGAGCCGTAGGCGGCTCGGTCCCTCGCCGTGGCGGATGGCGTTGGTGACGAGTTCGCTGACGATCAGCTCCACATTGGTCACCAGATGCTCAAGCCCCCATTCGCTGAGCTGACAGGCGGCCACCTGCCGGGCGGTACGGACGGCGGTCGGCTCGTCCACGAGGTCCCACGAGGCGACCTGGGCCGGTTCGAGTGCGCGAGTTCGTGCAAGGAGCAAGGTGACATCGTCGGCCGGGGGCTGAGCCGGCAAGGTCTCGATCACCTGCGAGCACAGGTCTTCCAGGGATCCACCGGTCTGTGCCAGGGCGGCGCCCAGGCGATCCAGGCCCGCGTCGATGTCGTCGTCACGGGCCTCGACCAGACCATCGGTGTAGAGCGCGAGGAGTGTTCCCTCGGGCAGTTCCAGTTCCACGGACTCGAAGGGGACCAGACCGAGGCCGAGGCCGAGCGGGGCTCCGGCGGGCATGTCGGGGAAAACGACATGGCCCTGCGGGTCGATGATCGCAGGCGGCGGATGTCCGGCCCGCGCCATCGTGCACCGTCGGGTGACCGGGTCGTATACGGCATACAGACAGGTGGCACCCACCGCCGCGGGGACATGGTCCGGAGCGTCCGCGTCTTCCTCGCTCAGCCGCTTGACCGTGTCGTCGAGGCGCGTCAGGAGTTCATGGGGAGGCAGTTCCATGTCCGCGAGCGTGCGGACGGCGGTGCGCAGTCGGCCCATCGTCGCCGCGGCGTTGATGCCGTGTCCGACCACATCTCCGACGACCAGAGCCACCCGGGCGCCAGACAGCTTGATCACGTCGAACCAGTCGCCCCCCACGCCGTGCTCCGTGTCAGCCGGCACATAGTGCGAGGCCACGTCGAGGGCGGCACCACCATGTACACGGTGGGGCAGCAGGTCGCGTTGAAGCGTCAGGGCCGCGGTGCGTTGGCGAGCGTACTGGAGAGCGTTGTCCAGGCTGAGCGCGGCCCGGGTGACGAGCTCCTCGGCCAGGAGCAGGTCATCGTCCTGGAACGGTGTCAGTTCCGCGGAGCGGCCGAACAGAGCCAGTCCCAGCACGCAACGCCGCGCACGGATGGGCACGACCATCAGAGAATGGATGCCGCTGTCACGGACCTTCTGCGCCCGCGTCGGGTCGTGGTCGACCCATGGGCCGGCGTGGGTGTCCAGCACCGGTTCCAGGTGAGATTTGCCCGTGCGCAAGGCGGCCCCGAATGACGAGCCCGGGGGAACGTGGATCACCTCTTCGCGCACTGCCGGCAACTCGAGGACACCCAGGTCGACGGAAGCCACCCCGGCACGGCGCAGCACAGGGCGGCGGCCGCTCGTGGCGACGATCCGTGCGGAGGGCTCGAGTCCGAACGGAACCGACTCCAACAGGTCGACGACGGCGATGTCGGCCAGCAGGGGTACGGCAAGGTCGGCCAGTTCCTGACCGGTCTTCATGAAATCAAGGGTGCTGCCGATGCGTGTGCCGGCTTCGCTGAGGATGGCCAGGCGCTCCCGGGCCCGCCGGTTGCCGGTGACGTCCACGCTCATGGCGCACACCCCCATCGCCTGGCCGCTTGCATCCTGAAGGCAGAAGAACGAGGCCGAGAACGCGTGTTCCCGACGCCTGTCCGCCGACGACCACACCCGGTACTCGTGGACCATGGTGCTGCCGCTGTTCAGTACCTGCCGCATCACCACCTCGAGGGCCTCGGCTTCGACGGCGGGCAGTGCATCCCGCAGCCTGCGTCCGAACCGTCGGCCACGAGGAGTGCCGTCGTGGCGCTCCATGGCGTCGTTCACCCAGGTACAGCGCAGCTCGGGGTCGTAGACGGCGATGCCTACCGGTGCGTGGGCAAGAAGGGACTCCCGCACAGGTCCGTTGGACGCCTCCGAGGACAGGGTGCCAATGTCGGTCACGGACACCAGCCACCGGGTACCGGCGTCCTGACCCCACAGGAGTGAGATCCGCAGCGTCATTCTGATGGTGTGGCCGTCCCGGTGGCGGACCATCACGGTGCCCGACCAGCCATCCTGGGCATGGCGCCGCTCGGCGAACGCCGAAGCACGCGAAGCCTCCTCGGCGGGCGGCAGCACGTATGCGGCGGAGCGGCCCACCACTTCCCCGGCCGTGTACCCGACAAGCTGCTCGGCGGCGTGCGTCCACCCCACCACGATCCCCTCCGCATCGAGCATCGCAATTGCGGCGTCGGGTATCTCTCGGGGATTCACCGGCCCGGCGAGCGGCGTGCGGTCGGTGTTGGTCATCGCGTTTCATCCCATCGGTGCGGAGGTGTGAGGGAGCGTCGGCCTGCGGCGTGAGGGTCGATCTTGAGCCGTGGTGGCCGGGGTGAGGATCGCCCCGTGGGACCGGTTCAGCGGCTCACCAGCACGGCTGCTGCCAGGTGGGCCGTTTTGCCCATATCTGATGAAAGTGTCAGATATGGTCGCTCCATCGTCAAGCCCCCCACTGCTGATCGATTCATCAAGTTTGATCGCGCAGGGAGGTGGGGTGGACACGATGGGTCGGCTAGTGCGATGATGAATCCATCAGAAATGCTGCTCTTATTCACGGAGCATGCCGATGTCAGCCTCACGCAGGAACCGATTCGAACGCCGTCGTGCCGAGACCCGGCAGGCGCTCGTCCGCGCCGCGCGGCAGATCCTGGCCGAGTCCGGCCACACCAGCGCCAGCATCCATGCCATCGCGGAGCGCGCTGACGTTGGCTTCGGCTCCTTCTACAACCACTTCGCAGGCAAGCCGGACCTGTTCGACGCAGCCGTGGCCGATGCACTTGAGGAGTACTCCCAAGCCGTTGACGAGCGCCTGCAGAGCGTCGACGATCCCGCCGAGCGCGTCGCCGGGGGCCTGCGGCTCAGCGCACGCATGGCCGATTCGTACCCGGAGATCATGCGGATCCTGTGCCACAGCGAGCTCGGTCGCCTATGCGCCGGCCGGGGACTCGCTCCGCGTGCGCAGCGTGACGTGGCTCAGGGCATTGCCTCGGGCCGATTCACGGTGGCCGACCCCATGATCGCCTTGACCGCTCTGAACGGCAGCCTGCTGGCGCTCCTGGAGCTGTGGTTCAGCCGGCCCGAGGCGGACAGCGACCAGGCTGCAGGGGTAATGGCCGAGATGCTTCTGCACATGCTCGGCCTCTCCCCGGATGAGGCCCGTGACCTCGCCCGGCGGCCTCTTCCCGCTGCAGCGTGACGAGGAACCAACCTCAGAGCCGGATCGGCAAATGATGGGGTCCACGAAGCATGGCGTTCTGCCGGTAGGGAGGCGCGGGTCCTGGACCAGGCCTGCCGTGCCGAGGTGGGGGAGCAGCGCGCCGAGCGCTGAGAGGGCCTCAACGCGGGCGAGGGGTCCGCCATAGCACAGGTGAATCCCGCTCCCGAAGCCGAGGTGCTGGTTGTCCGGGCGGGTGGGGTCGAACCGGTCGGGCTCGTGAAACCGCTTGGGGTCGCGGTTGCCCGATGCCAGCACCAGAACGACGGACGTGCCTTCGGGGACCGTGGTGCCGGCGACGTGGATGTCGGCGAGCGGGATGCGCTCGCGCATGTGGACCGGGGGCTCGAAGCGCAGCAGCTCCTCCACCGCTTGCGGCAGCAGGCCGGGATCGCGACGCAGCTGGTCCAGATGCTCGGGTTGGCGCAGCAGGGTGAGGACGCCGTTGGTGATCAGGTTGACCGTGGTCTCATGTCCGGCGATGAGCAGTAGCACGGCGGTTTCCGCGAGTTCTTCCTGGCTGAGCCGCAGGGTCGGATCCGGCTCGTTGACGAAGGCGGAGAGCATGTCGTCGCCCGGCCGGCCTCGGCGCTGCTCGGCGAGGTTCACCAGGTACCCGCCCATCTCGATCCGCGCCTGATCGCCGGCCTTGTCAGTCTCGGTGGAGTCCTCTCCGGGCCTGACGTCGGCGGCTGCCACCAGAGCATCGGACCAGGCCCGGAACAGCGGCTCGCCCTCGGGCGGCACCCCGAGCAGGCGGCAGATCACCGTGACGGGCAGCGGGTAGGCGAAATCGTCGACCACGTCGATCTGCCGGCCCGCCTCGAAGGACTTCATCAGTTCCTTGGTGATCTCGTCGATCTCGCCGCGCATCGCGTCGACCCGGCCCGGGCTGTGCGGGGGGCCGAAGGGCCGCATGGCCAGGGTGCGCAGCCTGTGGTGCTCGGGGTCGTCGAGCCGCAGGAACGGCGGCTTGTGGGTCACCTCGCCGCGGGACAGTTCCGCACCGGTGAAGCTGCCGTTCCCGTACAGGGCGGTGACTGTCACCCCAGTGCGCAGGTCCACGCCGTGGTTGCACTGCATGACGGCCGCGAGCTTCGACAGAGTGCCACCGAGCGCGCCCACCAGGGGTGCGGGACCGCATTCGGCGACCGTGACATCGAGGCCCCGTTCCCGGCAGGCCGAGGCGACCGACAGCATCCTCAAGCTGTACCGTTCCGCATTGACGGTCGGTGCGGAGTGGGAACCGAATCTCGCGGACCTGGCCGCACCGTCCCTGGTGTTCTGGGGGGCGTTCGACCCGGTCTGCCCCGTCGAGTTCGGCGAGAAGATGGCCGCGTCCGTACGCGCCACCTGTTTTCTGAGGCTGGACAGCAGCCACTGGACGCCGATCCAGAAGCCGGTTGAGGTCGCCACCGCCCTCGAGGAACACTGGAACAGGTCCCGGGGGTAACCGGCGCGCCCCGCCTAGTGTTCCGGTCCGGAGATCCTGTCGCAGTAGCGGCAGATCCGGTCGACGATCTGGTCTGCGGTCTTGGTCCATTTGAAGGGCCGCGCGTTGTCGTTCCAGTTCTTGATCCAGTCCTCGATCGCGGTCTTGAGCTCGTCGAGCGAGCAGAACACACCGCGTTCGAGGCAGCGCCGCTCGCTCGGCGAACCACCGCTCGACCTGGTTGATCCAGGACGAGTAAGACGTCGTCTCATTTGGAGTGCTGGGTAGTCTGCACCGTGTGGTGATGGTCGAGCGCATGGTGCCGGACGAGTTGTGGGATCTGTTTCAGCGGGTGGTCCCACCTGCTCCATCGCGGCCCCAGGGCGGCGGTCGGCGCCGGTACGGCGATCGCGAGGTTCTGGCCGCGATCATCTTCGTGGCCACGACGGGCTGCACTTGGCGGCAGCTGCCGCCGGTCTTCGGCCCCTCGGGGCCGACCGCGCACCGCCGCTTCACCGAGTGGAGTGCCGCCCGGGTCTGGGCGAAGCTGCACCGCCTCATCCTCGACGAGCTGGGTGCGCGCGGGGAGCTGGATTGGTCGCGCTGCGCGATCGACTCGGTGAACATGCGGGCCCTGAAAGGGGGGACCTGACAGGTCCGAATCCTGTAGACCGGGGCAAGAAGGGTTCGAAGATCCACTTGATCACCGAGCGGACCGGTTTACCCCTCTCCATCGGGATCTCCGGCGCGAACCTGCACGACAGCCAGGCACTCGAGCCGATCGTGCGCGGCATCCCGCCGATCCGCTCCCGCCGCGGCCCGCGCAGACGACGGCCCGCCAAGCTGCACGCGGACAAGGGCTACGACTACGACCACCTGCGCCGATGGCTACGCAAACGAGGCATCCGGCACCGCATTGCCCGCAAGGGCATCGAGTCCTCAACCCGGCTGGGCCGGCATCGCTGGACGATCGAGCGCACGATGTCCTGGCTGGGCGGCTGCCGCCGTTTGCACCGCCGCTACGAACGCAAGGCCGACCACTTCCTGGCCTTCACCGCCATCGCCTGCAGCCTCATCTGCTACCGCAGACTCACCAAATGAGACGACGTCTAAGTCGGGGTGAAGTGCAGCTCGAACCGGGGGTGCGCGAGCAGCCACTTGTGCACCACCGGGGACTTGTGGGCGGAGAGGTTGTCGCAGATGACATGGACCGCCAGGCCGGGATCGGTCTGGCGGTCGATCTCGTCGAGGAAGTCCCGGAAGTCGACGGCCCGGTGCTGCGCGGACAGTGTTCCGATCACCTTGCCGGTGGCGGTGTGCAGGGCGGCGAACAGGTCCACGGGGGCCTTGACCCCGGCTTTTGAACACGTCTATGCGGCTCGGTCCAGGGTAGTTGACGTCAGATGGAAGGTGTTCTCGAAGGCGACCGGAGACCTCTGACCGAGGTGGGAATGCCGGCGTTGGGTGTTGTATCGCGTCAGCCAGCGGAAGGCGTCGAGTCTCGCCTCGCGCTCGCTGGGCCAGCCCTTCCGGCCTTTGAGGGTCTCTCTCTTGAAGGCTGCGTTGAACGACTCGGCGGCGGCGTTGTCCGCGCTGGACCCGACCGCGCTCATGCTCTGCCGGACCCCTGCTGACCTGCAGACTTCGGCAAAGGCTCTGCTCGTATATTGACCGGATTCGAAGAACACGGGGATTCCCGTCTCGACTCTGAATTGCGCATGGGCCGACATCTCCTTGCCGCAGTCCCAGGTCAGTGAGCCTTTTCCATCCTCACTCTGAGCTGGCCAGATGCAGGGCGAGGACGGCCCGGACGAGGCTGGTGACGCGGGCGGTCGAGCACCGGAGCTTGCGGAGGAGCCGCCAGGATTTGAGGGTGGCCATGGCCTGCTCGACGAGTGCGCGAATCTTCGCGTGGGACCGGTTGACGGCCTGCTGACCGGTGGAAAGGGTTTCCCAGCGGCCCCAGTAGGGGGTGCGAACGGTCCCGCCGACACCCCGATATGCCTTGTCCGCCCAGCACTTGATGTCGGCTGCGGCAAGGGCGTCGACGATGCCGTGCTCGCGGGCCGCGCGGACATCGTGGACGGCGCCGGGCAGGGCCGGCGAGGCCCACAGCAGCCGGCCGAAGGGATCCGTGAGGACCTGCAGGTTCATCCCGTGTTTCTTGTGTTTCCCGGAGTAGAAGGGCCGGTCCGCGGCGATGCGGTCGGTCGGCAGGAGTGTGCCGTCGAGGATCACGAACGCCTTCGTCGACGCGACCCGGATCGCGTCGGCCAGGGTGGGCGCGAGGCCTGCCAGGAGTTCGACAGCCTCGGTGGCATACCGGTAGGCGGTCGTGGTTCCGATACCGAATCCGGCCGCGAGCTGGGCATACGTGTTTCCCATCCGCAGGTGGGCGAGTGCGAGCAGGGCCTGGCGGCCGGGGTTCAGACGCCTCCAGCGGGAGCCGATCGCGCGACGGTGCTGCCGCAGACGGGCGGACAGAAAGCGCAGGGCAGAGCTGGACACGTCGACGCCCGAAGGGTAGACAAGCATGCGAAGCCTCTGGTGGAGACGGTTCTCTTGGTCGAAAACCCATCTACCAGGGGCTTCACCACGTTGTCATCCCAACTGGCTCGCTGCTGCCACAAGTTGGAAAGGGCTCAGTGACCGTGCGAGCTGTTCGGGCAGCGTCGACATCGTATTGGCGAGGGCGGTCTTCATCGTGATCGCCCCATAACCGGCCAGCGCAGGACCATTCTTGACCGAGTGCTTGTGCCGGTAGCCTTCCTCGCGCGGCAGGTGAACCAGCATCGTGAATCGAGTTGACCGCTCGACGACAGTGCCGATCGCGGACCTCTCGAGGCCGATGATCAGGTCGCCTTCCCAGTGGCCGGGAACGGCACGGTCCTCGACTTCGGCAGGTCGTTCACTGATCAGCGCTTCGGGCGTCACATGCGCCCAGGTCTTGCGGCGCGAACGAGCGCGCGGGGCACGCAGTGCGCGGCCCGTGCGAAGGCACAAGATCAGCTCTCGCTTCAGCGCCCCGCGGCCCTGAATGTAGAGTGCCTGGTAGATCGCCTCGTGGCTGATGCGCATCGACTCATCATCCGGGAAATCAAACTTGATCCGGTTCGCGATCTGCTCCGGACTCCACGCCTGCACCCACGCGCGGTCCTTGCGGTGCGGCTTGTTCCGCCCCGTCCACGCGCCTGTCGCAGGTCCTGCGATCGCCCTGCCGCCGGGCGTGCTGATCTGTCCGGAAAGCCGCTTCTGGACGTACGCATGCAACCGCGGATTGGCGACCAGCTTCGATGTCTTCGGCCGGCGGGCGGCCATGTCCGATTTCCATTGCGCGACCGAAGCCCGGTAATCGAGCTTCCCGCCCCTGGTGGCCGCGTTGCGCCGCAACTCGCGGGAAATCGTCCCCGGATCACGGCCGACTTGCCGAGCGATTTCGCGAACGCCCTTGCCTTGGGCGTTGAGGAGCGCGATCTCCTCCCGCTCAGAGAACGACAGGTACCTGCCCGAATTCGGTTTCGGATCGAACGGTCGCATTCCGCCACACTGCCGAAACCAGCGCGTGGCCACCGCCGGCGCCACGCCGATAACCGCGGCCGCTTCCTCCGCGAGGAGACCTTTGGCGATTTCATCCCAGAACGCTGCTTCGATATGACGCTGAAATTTCGGATGCCCCGGAGACCTCAACTTTGGCCGTATCGCCCGATCGGCTCCCTGCTGACGACGAACCATCCCACACCTCGCTGATCATGAGGTGTTGCGACGACGGATTGAGACGTCGTCTCATTTGGTGAGTCTGCGATAGCAGATGAGGGTGCAGGCAATGCTGGTGAAGGCGAGGAAGTGGTCGGCCTTGCGCTCGTAGCGTCGGTGGAGGCGGCGGCAGCCGGCGAGCCAGGCCATCGTCCGTTCGACGGTCCAGCGGTGGCGGCCGAGCCGCGTGGACGACTCGATGCCCTTGCGGGCGATGCGATGGGTGATGCCCCGTCCGCGTAACCATCGGCGCAGGTGGTCGTAGTCGTAGCCCTTGTCGGCATGGAGCTTGCCCGGTCGGCGCCTGCGGGGCCCGCGTCGGGAGCGGATCGGCGGGATGCCTCGGACGAGGGGTTCGAGGGCCTGGCTGTCGTGCAGGTTGGCGCCGGAGATGCCGATGGAGAGGGGCAGACCGGTCCGCTCGGTGATCAAGTGTACTTTCGAACCCTTCTTGCCCCGGTCGACAGGATTCGGACCTGTCAGGTCCCCCCTTTCAGGGCCCGCATGTTCACCGAGTCGATCGCACACCGGCTCCAATCCAGCTCGCCCCGCGCGCCGAGCTCGTCCAGCACCAGGCGATGGAGCTTGGCCCACACCCGCGCCTTGCTCCACTCGGTGAACCGGCGATGGGCCGTCGGCCCGGACGGGCCGAACGATGGCGGCAACTGCCGCCATGTACAGCCCGACGTGGCCACGAAGACGATCGCCGCCAGCACCTCGCGGTCCCCGTACCGTCGTCGGCCGCCACCCTGCGGCCGCGTCGGAGCAGGCGGCACCACCCGCTCGAACAACTCCCACAACTCATCCGGCACCAGACGCTCCACGATCCCCACGACCGCAGACTATCGAACAGGCCAAATGAGACGACCTCTGAATCCGCCTTGCGATCCGTGATCGGTGTGCATGATCGCTCCGTCGAGACTGCCGCGAGTTCGCTCTGCTGCCGCCAGGGCGTCGGTGACGAGCTCGGTTCGCATGTGATCGGCGATCGCCCACCCGGCCAGACGGCGCGAGGCGAGGTCGATGACGGTTGCGAGATAGAGCGGCTTCGCGCCGCTGACCGGCAGGTATGTGATGTCGCCGACGTACTTCGTGTTCACCTGCGTCGCGGTGAAGTCCCGACCGATCAGGTCGGGGGCCTTGGCCGCGGTCGGGTCCGGGACAGTGGTTCGGTGTCGGCGGCGCAGACGCACTCCCTCGAGTCCGATGGTCCGCATGACTCTCGCGACGCGCTTGCGGTTGATCCGTTCGCCCTGGTCGCGGAGTTCGGCGGTGATCCTGGGAGCCCCGTAGGTGCCGTCGGATTCCTGATGGACCGTGCGTATCCGGGCCGCGAGCTCGGCCTCGGCGACCTGCCGAGCCGCCCTTGCGGCGGCGGTGCGGCGCCAGTAGTAGAAGCTCGAGCGGGAGAGGCCGAGGATGTCGCAGAGCCGCTTCACGCCGAACCGGCGCTGGTGATCCTGGACGAACTGGCAGCGGTTCACCGGCGCGTCTCCGTCGCGAAATACCGGGCTGCCTTGCGCAGGATGTCGCGTTCTTCCTCCAGCTCACGGATCCTTTTACGTGCCGCGGCCAGTTCCGCCTGGACGTCGTCACCGCCATTCCGGGCAGCGGCCGGCGGTGCGGAGTGGGCGCCAGGGCGGCGCCCGTCGGCGGCCCGGATCCAGTTCCGCAGTGTCTCGGTGTTCACACCGAGATCACCAGCGACCGACTTGATCGTCGCTCCAGGCCGCGACCGGTACAACGCGACCGCGTCCGCCTTGAACTCGGCGGGGTAATGCCTCATCCCCACAGGGACTCCGTTCTCCCGGACCATCAAGATCCAAGTGTCTCCGGTGTCCAAAACCCGGGGTCAAGGCCCGCCGTTTCGTTCGGATCTTGCGAGGCTTGTCATACTTCCCGAGTGGAGATACAAGCCGAGGAGGCAGCGCGGCGTTGGCTGGCTGATCAGGGCGTCCGCCAGGTGGGCGACGGGTGGGTGAGTGACGAGAAGCCGGACGTGTTGTTCACCGCCAACCAGGTGGCGCAGTCCTGGGCCGGCGATGTGTTCGCAGAAGACCTGGATGCAGCCGACCAGCTGCGGTTGGCCTTCGGGCTGCTGGACCTCCTCGACGACCACTGGGTCACGTGCGAGATCCGGTTCGCGAACGACGATGCGGAGGGCCCCCTGCCGGCCGACGTGCTGTGGGACGGCTACCGTCAGCGGCTGGAGGCGGACCGGGACGTCGAGGCCGTCACCTACTCGCTGTGGGTGGACTGGTTCGAGGACCACACCACTTCCGCGACGGCCTTCGCCGAGGTCCTCGGTAACGACATCGACCGCGTGGTGGCCGAGCGATCGGAAGCCCTGCTCCGCCGAGCCCGTAGCGTTCTGGAATGTTCAGGCCCGGTGCGCTGGACGGTGAAGGAGCCGACGTACCGCACCGCCATGCGGCTTCCCGCCCTGCACGCGGCCGTCTTCCGCGGCCTCCTGGCGAGCTTCCACGACGTCTACGGCGACCTGGAACCGGCCGCCGCACTGGCCCTCCTCGACCAGCTGGATCTCCCCCCGAACACCCAGCACCTTGCCCAACTGCGCCACGTACTCGCCGCCGGGCACAAGAACCGCTACCGCAGCCCCGGCGCCTGGGAGGATGCGGCTCGCTCCTGCTCCTGAGTCGTGGGCCTGGCAGACCAAAGAAAGACGCCGGCGACGTAGGGTCCGGCCAGGTAGATGGTTGCGGTCTTCTCGTAGCGGGTGGCTATGCCACGCCACTGCTTCAAGCGGTTGATGCACCGCTCGACGGTATTGCGCTGCTTGTACGCCTCGCGGTCGAAGGCGGGTGGCCTGCCACCTCGGCTGCCGCGCCGCAGCCGGTGGCCGCGTTCATCGGCCGGAACGGGGATGACCGCCCGAATTCCGCGCTTGCGCAGGTGCTCGCGGATCGCGCGGGAGGAGTACGCCTAATGGGACGCGAAGGCTGGTACGCGGGCCGCGATCATGGTCGCGGGTTCGCACCAGTTTTCCGGGCCTTGGATCCTTAACCGGAGCCCGCGTCCTGGCCGAGATTGGCGACGACCGGACCCGGTTCGCGAACGCCGGCTCGCTCAAGGCTTACGCCGGAAGCGCCCCGGTCACCCGGGCCAGTGGCAAGAGCTGCGTCGTCATGAGCCGAAAGGTCAAGAACCAGCGGCTGGCGGCTGTCGGCTACGTGTGGGCCTTCGTCTCTCTCACCAGATCACCCGGCGCCAGAGCCCACTACGACCGCCGCAGAGAAGCCGGCGACCGCCACGTCGCCGCTCAGCGCAACCTCTTCAACCGCTTCATCGGAATGCTCTTCCACTGCCTCCAACACGGCCGGCACTACGACGAAGCGAAAGCATTCCCAACTCAGCCGCTGGAAGACCACTCCACCACCGCGGCTTGACGCTTATCCGCGTGGGATGTCTTGTCGGCCAGGACCACGTCCGGCCTGGTACGGGGACGTCCTCGCTGCCGAGGCACGCGGAGACGGGCCATGACGTGAGCGAAGGCGGGTGCGCCACCGGCCTGTCCGGCGGTGAGCACGAAGGCCAGTGGTCGGCAGTGGGCATCAGAGGCGAGGTGGATCTTCGTGGTCAGTCCGCCGCGAAACCGGCCGATGGCATTGTCATCGGGCTCGCCGGCCGGGGCCCCCTTTTGCGGGCCCCAGCCGCGTGCTGGTGAGCCCGCACGACAGTGGAGTCGACCGAGACGGCCCAGCCGAGGTCTTCCTCGGCGTCGGCCTGTGCGATGAGCGCGGTGAACACCCGTTCCCAGGTGCCGTCGATGACCCTCATTGGACATCGCCGCGAAAGGCGGCTGGAACGGGTGCTGCTGCTCCGGGCGTCCTGAAGCAGCATTGATGTCTCCCGGCGGGTGGATCAGCTGAGCATTGCACGGAGGTCCATCGTCCATGGATGCTGGGGACCAAAGCGGCGCTCGAACACCTGTAGTGCCTTCTGGAGCAGGTCGCCTGTCTCTTGGGCATGGCCTGTCCGGAGTAGGACGGCGGCCAGGGCCTGCATGGTCATGGCTGTGTCCGGGTGCTCCGCGCCGAGGGCCGCTGTTCTATTGCCAAGTGCGGCGCGCAGGTCGGCGGCGGCGCCCGCGTGGTCGCCGCGGGTGTGGCGTAGTTCGCCGAGGAGGTGCAGCGTTCGGCCGTATTCCGCGTTTTGCGTCTTGCTCAGAAGGTTGCGGGCGTGTTCGAACAGGTGTTGCGCTTTGTCCAGGCGGCCCTCCCGCTGTGCGACCAGTCCGAGGTTGCGTATGGTGACGGCGTAGTCGTGGCCCAGTTCGCCTTGGATGTCGCGCCGGATGTTCAATGCTTCCCGCAGGCATCGGCCGCCCGCGCCGGGCTCGCCGCCGAGTGCGAGGCTGACTCCGAGATTGTTGAGCACGCGAGCTCGCAGGGGTGGGTTCGAGCGGGACGTTGTCTCGTCGCCAAGCAGGGTCAACGCTTGGCGGTAGTGCTCTGCGGCGGTCTCGTACTCGCCGAGCCGTTCGCTGATCATTCCCAGGTTGTTCAGCGTCGTTGCCTGCGTGTCACTGCGGCCGAGGGCCATGCCGTACAGGCGGCGAGCCGCCGCGTAGTCGCCGGTCATCCAGAACGCGAACCCCAAGTTATTCAGGTCAGTCCCGGAAGTTGCGGCCAGCAGGTCATCGTCGTGCACCGTATCGCCGGATGCGCCGGACATCTCTATGAGCCGGGTGGCGCTGGTCAGGTCACCTTGCTCGAGGGCGCGGGAGCTGGCGCGGACGGCGGCAGACAGTGTCTGCGGGTGCCGGGTCCCGAGCGCGGTCTGGTACAGCTCCAGCGCTCTTTCGTCGTGTCGCCGGGCCGCGGCGCCTTCGCCCGCCTGATGCAGGATGTGGCCCAGCATCATGTGGCTCCTCGCGGTGGATGTGGGATCGCATCGCTCCCCTAGGGACTCACGGATGTCGACCGCCTGCCGCGCCAGGTCCGTGGCGGTGGCCAGGTCACCCTGCTCGATGGCGATTTGGGCGAGGTTCATCATCGTGACGCTCGTCGGGTAGGCGTCCGGGCCCAGATCCCTCAGTCGGATGTCGAGGGCCTCGCGCAGGTACGGCTCGGCGAGATCCCAGCGGCCGCTGCCTATCTGCATCTGGCCGAGGTTGTCCAGCGTGGCGGCCAGGTTGGTGGCCTCCCGACGCGGATCCCACAGGCGCCGGGCGCGTTCCAGGTAAGGCTCCGCCAGGACCCGGGTAGGCCCGCCGAGGTAGGCGTAACCGAGGTCGTTCAGCTCCTTCGCGGTCTCCGGCGCGTCAACGCCGAAGATTTCCTCCTTGATGGCCAGAGCCTGCTGAAGCCACGACACCGAGCCGTCGCGGTCACCGCGGCGGCTCAGGTAGAGACCGAGGACGTTGGCGAGCGCCACGGCGACGAGGTCCCGGCGCGGCAGGGCCCGCTCGGTCAGCACGCGCAGGTGCGGCTCCAAGACCGCCCGCATGGCGGGGGTGCCGCCGAATGCATGAACATCGCAATGGACCCATGCCTCCGACTCGACTTGGCGCAGGCTCTCCGGGTTTCCCAGCCGGTCCTGCACAAAGGCGGCCACCAGCCGGTGCAGCCTCGGCGCACCGTCGACGGCCATCTGCACGAGCCCCAGATCGGCCAGGCGTTGCAGCGCCTCCTCCAGATTCATGGCAGCGTCCTCGCCGTCGTCGAGCCCGAGCGAGCTGAGCAGCAACGGTCGGGGGATGCCCTGCCCGGGCGCCAGGTAGGCGGCGTGCAGGAGGCACTGCCGCGTCGGCTCGTCGTCGAGCCTGTCCACGCTGAGGGCGAACATGGCTGCGATGGTCTGGATGTGCCGTGTCGGTGAGATGCCGGACGCCGACAGCGAGCGGTGGTCGACCGCTGGTGAGCTGCGCAGCTGGCTGAGATAGCCGTCGGGAGTGATGGCCGCCTTGAAACGGCTGACGTAGCTGCCGGCCAGGTGCAGGGCAAGGGGCAGCTGCCCGAGCTCGTCCGCGATGGCGGCCAGTGCCCGGCTCTCGGCGAGCGAGGACGGCGGGCGGTACCGGGATAGCAGGGCGAGCCCGTCGTCCGGCGGCAGCACGTCGATTTCCCGGACGTCGAGTTCCATCGTCGGGTCCCACGCCGAGCGTCGGCTCGTCACCAGGACGCGGCATCCGCCCGACGGCGGCCGCCAGCGCTCCAGCGTCTCCTCGTCCTCGCAGTTGTCGAAGACGAGGAGACGGGGCAGCGGGCTCTGCCAGGCCCCGCGGACGAGAGCCACCTGCTGCGCGGGAGCGAGAGCAGCGAAGTCGGACCGCAGGTCCATGCCTTCTGTGCCACCGCATGCCGCGACCTCGTGTGGAGCGGTCGCCGGATCGGCCAGGCTGACCCAGAAGACGCCGCCGGTGTAGAAGGCGCCGTAGCGGTGGACGTATTCGCTGGCGATCTGGCTCTTCCCGACACCGCCGAGTCCGGCGAGGACGACGGTCGGGACCTGCCCGTCCCGCGGGCCCAGATGACGGGCCAGCCACTGCAGTTCCGGGGCACGGCCGGTGAAGAGGCGGTTGCGGGCGAGGGGCATGCGGGACTGCGGCGGCAGCGCCGCCGGGTCGGGCACGGCCTGGGTCGGCAGCCGCGCGAGTATCCGCGCTCCCTCCGCGACGGCGCCCGCGGTAGGCGGGGGCGCGGGCGCCACCTTGTATGTGGCGACGATCGCCGTGCCGCCTTCGGCGGCCTGCGCAATGTAGCTGCCGCTGGCGCTCTGGGCGCCGACCTGCCGGTCCACGGTCCCTATGCCTTCGGATGGTTGACGTTCACCTCCGCGTGACCGTGCCGGTCCGCCTGCGCGATGTAGGAACCGATGGCCTGCTGCACGGACGACGCGACGGCGGGATCCTGCTGGAGACGCGCAAGCAAGTCCCGAGCGGCGGCCGCGATCTCGTCGTCCCGGTCGGCGCCGCTGCGGACCACCTCCTCAGCCAGAACCTCGCGTCGGCCGGCACTGTCCGGACGGGTTTCGACGGCCTCGACCGCCTCGACAACGTCGCTGCCTTCGCCGAACCGGCCGACCAGCAGGTTCTTGAGCCGCCGATAGCCGTCAACCACCACCTGCTGGCTGGCGTCCCCTGCCCCTTGGAGGAGCCCCGCGGCCACCGCACCGACGATCGCCGCCGAAATCGGATCCATAATGTCCTCCCCCTGCGCATTCCCCACCGTTTCGACGCACATTACAAGGTTCATGGATGCTCGTTCCTGGGGTTCAGGAAACTGCGGCCCGTCAGCGCGCTGTACCCCTCACGCCGTCAAGGCACTGAACAAGCTTCAGGAGCCCACTCAGGCAGGGAGAGCAGTTTCCTGTCCCTCTCACGTGCGTCAGCGGGACGGGGGGTGTGTTGCGGAGCAGGCGCAGGAGGCCTTCGACGTCGGTTTTCGCGAGGGCGGGTCCGAAGCGGAGGCTGAGAGTGAAGACCGCCGCGAGGATGGTGGTGAGTGCCTCGGCCGGTAGTAGGCGCTGACGCCGGGAGGCTGGGTGTCCATCTGGGGAGCGGGGGCCTGGGGCCGGGGGCCGTCTCCGGTGTCGCGGGGTTCGCCGGGGGCTGTTCCGGGGTGGGTGCCGCGGGCTGGGCGGAGGCGGCGGGCTGAAACGAGGCGAGGAGATGGCTGCCGCATCCTCGCGACCGCCCGGCGGAAACTGCGGGAGGACCCGGACGCGAGTCTCGACAGCATCTCTCAGGCAGCCGGCCTCGCCCGGCGCACCCTCTATGGACACTTCCCCAACCGCCGAGCACTGATCGCCGACCTGACACAAAAAGCAGGCCGTTAACTCCGGCAGGCGTTCGCCAGAGCCCGTACCGCGGATGCCGACCCGATCGAGGCGATGACACGAATGGTGCCGGCGGCATGGACAGTGGGCGACCACTACCGCATGCTCATCACCTTGGGACGGCGCCATCTGGGAGAGGAGACGATCCACGCCACCCTGGCACCGGCCCGCGAAGAAGCCATCGCAACCCTACGGCGCGCTCAGCGCGACGGCGTCTTCGCGGACCACCTACCAGCACCCGTCCTCCAACGATGTCGGCGCCCGCGACGTTCAGCTGACCAAGACCCAGTTCTACGAGAGCAAGTCATACCCGACCTTCACACCGACCGGTCCGTATCTGGCTCTGCTGGAGCCCGAGGACTTCGCTCATCTGCTGAACCTGCGACTGCGGCTGTCGGTCAACGGCGTGCCGCGCCAGGACCGCACCCTGGCCGACATGATCGTACGACCGGCCCAGGCGCTCACCCTGCTCGCCCGCTTCCAGACCCTCGACCCGGGCGACCTGCTGCTGACCGGCACTCCCGGCGGCACCGCCCTGAAGGCCCCGCCCAAGCCGATCGCGAAGATCAGCGCGTTGCTGCCGCCCGCGCTGAAGTGGAAGGCGTTCTTCAACGGCCAGGCCAAGAACCCCCTTTACCTGCGCGACGGTGACCTCATCACCGCCACGATCGCCACCCCCGACGGGCAGATCGACCTCGGCGAGCAGCGGACCCCCGTTACGGACACACCATGAAGGCCGCATCCCGGACACCGGTGGTGATCATCGGTGCGGGACCCGTGGGAGTCACGGCCGCGCTCCTGCTCGCCCGGTACGGAGTGCGCAGCCTGCTCCTCGAACGCCACCCCGATGTCTACCCCTTGCCACGGGCCGTCGTCGTGGACGACGAGGTCCGCCGGATCCTGCAGAGCGTCGGCGTCCACGTGCCCCTCTTCGTCGTACCCGCCCCCGGTGTCACGCTGGACGACGTCCTGCGCGAGAAGATCCGCAACGCCATCCGCACCGGCGCCTCACCCCGCCACGTCCCCGACGAGATCCTCGCCGTGGCGGCCATCCCGCACACCAGAACCGGCAAGAAACGTGAAGTCCCGGTCAAGCGCCTGCTCCAGGGCGCGCCCGCCGAGCAGGTCCTCAATCCCTCCGCGGTCGACAACCCGGACCTCGTCGCCTACTTCGCCGGCCTGGGGTGCCGCGGTGTCCCAGAGGCGAGGCGGGGGTGAGGGCGGGGCCCGGCCCGCCGACTGCGGCGGTGATCGGCAGGCCGGGTGGCACGGCAGGTGACCGGTTCCTACCGTGCGAGGAGGGAGTCCAGTGCGGCGGTGAGTTCGGCGACCGGGTCGGTGGCCGCGCCCTCGGCGCGCCAGCCGATGAAGCGGTCCGGGCGCACGAGGACGGCGCCTTGCGGTGTGTGACCTCGGGCGGCGGTCCAGGTGGAGCGCAGGTCGCGGTAGTCGCCGTCGACATGGCCGACCCGGATCGCGTCCAGCGGCAGCCCGCTCTCGGCGGCGATCTTCTCGACGGCTTCGCACCACGCCTGACCGTCCTCCCCGGCGATCAGCAGCAAGCGGCCGGGGCGCACCAGACGGGCCAGGGCCACGCGACGGCCGTCGAGGTCCTCCAGCCAGGCGTGGGGCAGCGGGTGTCCGGGGCGAGCGGCGGGCTGGTAAATGCGGACCGGGTCGGGGTTCCCGGGTGCGGGAGTGCCGTCGGGAACGACGGCCGCGGACTCGTACGTGTAGCCGAACTCCACGCCCAGTTCGTTGAACTCCATGGACTGGGCGGCCACGGCAGCGAGGAAGGTGCGGCGGAAGTCGGCGTCGGCGGGATCCTCGCTCCACAGGCGGCGTGCCTGCCGCCAGTTCTCCTCCTCGTCGGCCTCGGGCCCGCCGCCGAAGAGGGCGCTGATGGCGATGTGGTTCATGGCGTTCTCCAGCGAGCGCTGGACGTTGGTCGCGTCCACCGGGCGCCGCTCGGCCTCGTAGGTGTCCAGCAGGGCAGCACCGGCATGGCCGTTCAGCACGGCGGCGAGCTTCCAGGTGAGGTTCTGGACGTCGTGCATGGCGGAGGTCAGGCCGAGGCCGCCGGTCGGCGGATGCCGGTGGGCGGCGTCGCCGGCGATCAGGACGCGGCCGACGCGGTAGCGGTCGGCGACCACGCCCTCGAGGGTCCAGCGGGAGATCATGTGGACCGTCACGTCCTCCTCGCTCAGGCCCAGTCCGGTGCGCAGGTCGGCCAGTACCGACTCGTCGTCCAGCGCGCGGCCGTCATCGGGCCCGTAGTTGAGGTGGAAGACCCACTCCTCGGACTCGGGACCCCAGTGCCTGGGGCCCATGGGCACGAGAACACCAGGGATGCCGAGGCCGGGCAGCCACAACCAGCGGATCAGCACCTCCGGGTCGCGCGCCCAGCGGGACAGGTCGGCGGAGAGGTGGAACGAGACCACACGCGCGAGGTCGCGCACACCCTCCTGCACGATGCCCAGGGCGGGTCCGACGGTGCGGCCGCCGTCGCAACCCAGCAGGTAGCGGGCCCACACCCGGTAGGTCTCGCCGGTCTCGCGGTCGGTGACGGCGGCGGTGACGCCCTCGTCGTCCTGGGCGAGTGCGGTCAGCTCGTGGTGGAAGCGGACCCGGCCCGTGGCGAGTTCCTCGGCGCGGGTGCGCAGGACCGGTTCCAGTCGGATCTGGGGCAGGTTGGCCTGTCGCTCGGGGCTGGCCGCGAGCCACTCCGGAGAGTTCCCGCCGGCTCCCCAAGCCTCCATCCTGGCGACCCTGCGGCCGTAGTCTTCGTGGTCGCCTGCCAGGCCGACGTACCAGGCGGTGTGGGACATCTGCTCGGCCGGGGTGGAGGCGGCGTAGATGGTGTCGGCCACGCCGGCGTCGCGCATGATCTCCATGGCGCGCTGGTTGAGGACATGGGCCTTGGGCAGGACGGAGGTGCTGGGCCAGGCGGTGATCAGCAGGGACTCGATGCCCATGCGGCTGAGCAGCATGGAGGCGGTGAGCCCCGCACCGCCTCCGCCGACGATGAGGACGGGGACGTCGATGTCGTTCACGGGTACTCCATGGGGTGTCACGGCTCGGGGCCATGGCGTGGGGACGGCTCAAGGGCGGCGGGGGAAGAGCGCCAAGGGCGTTTCCCCGGTCGATTGATCGAGGCGGGATGCCCGTCCCGTTCGCGGGTTGAGCGAGCGGCGGCGAACGGATGCGAAAGGCTGGTCGGTTCCGAGAGACGCCCGGTCGCTGCGGGCGCGCGTCGGCAGCCGGGACGGCGCGGAGCGCCGAAACGGTGGTGTCGATTCAGAGGCCGCACACGGCCTCGGCGGCCAAGGCGGAGAAGATGCGGTGGGCGCCGTACGAGCCGTACGAAAGCAAGGCGGCCTACCGGAGCCGGGCTGAGTATGGACGCTGTGCTACACCAGCCACCGCGCGGAGGCGCAGGGCAGCAGATGCTGGCGGACGTCGATGCGGCTCCTCGTGATGCTCCTCAGGTCCCAGGCGGCGGCGATGCTAGCCGCCGGCCAGCACGACGAGATCGGCTCCGGCCAAGGCCCCCACGATGACGGCCGGCAGGCAGCGGGCCGCCGGATCGCCGCTGCGCAGGTGGGCGACGACGGCTCCGGCCATGAGCAGGATCAGGCCGACCGATGCGGCGGCACCGAGCGCGGTGATCCGCAGGCCGAGCAGCAGACCGGCCGCTGCCGCCACCTCCAGAGCGCCCAGCAGACGGTAGTGGGTGGTGGTCATGCCGACGTGGGACGCGGCCTGGCGCATCGCGGGGAGTGCCGCGAGCTTGGCCGACCCGAGCAGGAGGAAGATTCCGGCGAGGAGGACGGCGAGGACGATGGCGGTGGTGCTCATGGGGTCTCTCTCTCAAGTGGCTTGCTGGGGGCGTACTGCCAGTGCAGGAGGTACCGGTCGAGGGCTGCGGTGACCCTGCGTCGTACCGCCTCGTCGGCAAGGGCGGGCACCGTGACGCGGACACCGCCGTCGTGCGGTCGGCACAGGATGCGTTCCGGGTCGCAGTCCGCGCCCTGGGCGGCCAGTTCGGCGTGGACCGCGCGGCGGGTTGCGTCCACGCGGAGGCCGAGCTTGTAGGGCTTGCCGACGGCGGTGAGCGGGATGGCGTCGATCACGAGCACCTCGCGCGGGGTGGCGGCGCGTTCGGGGACCCGTTCGGTGGCCCAGGCGAGCAGTTCGGCGGGGTCGGTCCGGGCGCCGGGGGCGAGGGTGACGTAGGCGACGGGCACTTCGCCGGCGTGCGGGTCGGGACGGCCGACCGCCGCGGCGGCGGTGACCTGAGGGTGGGCGAGGAGGGCGTCCTCGATCGCGGCGGGGTCGATGTTGTGGCCCCCGCGGATGATCAGGTCCTTGGCTCGGCCGGCGAGATGGATGAAGCCGTCGGCGTCGATGCGGGCCAGGTCGCCCGTGTCCAGCCAGCCGTCGCAGATCTTCCCGGCGGTCTCCAGGCGAGGCCCGTGGGCGGTGTGCTCGGCGACGTACCCGGCGAAGACGACCGGGCCGCTGACGGCGAGCACCCCGGTGGCGCCCGGCGGCAGGTCGTGCCACTCACCGGTGTCCGGGTCGATCCGCACCGTCTTGACCTGCTGGTAGGGCAGGCGCCGGCCGACACTGCCGGGGCGAGTGTGGCCGGGCAGGCCGAGGGCGGAGGCGCAGGTCGCCTCGGTCAGCCCGTAGCCCTCGCACAGGGGGATGCCGGTGTGCTCCTCGAAGGACTCCCGTACGGCGTGCGGCAGCGGGGAGGCGCCGACGGCGGCGAACCGCATGCTGGAGACGTCCGCGTCGACGGGGACACGGGCGAGGACGGAGTACACGGTGGGCACCGCCGACATGGCGGCGATGCGGTAGTGCTCCACCAGCTTCCAGAACACCGGATACAGCTCGGGGTCGCGGTAACCCAGCGGCCCGGCCCACACCACCTGCCGACCGCGCAGCAGCGGGCCGAGCAGGGTGACGATCAGAGCGTTGACGTGGAACAACGGCAGCGCCGCGAACATTACCGAGTCCTCGTCGAGAGGGATGCTCGCGGCCACCATCCAGGCGTCGACGACCTCGTTGGTGTGCGTGTGCGCGGCGAGCTTGGGAGTTCCGGTGGTGCCGCCGGTGTGGAAGTAGGAGGTCAGGTCGTCGGCGGCGGGGGGCTCGATGTCCACCAGCCGATCGGCGGGATGGGACGCGGCAAGCTCCGTGAGATAGCCGACGCGTACGCCCTCGATGGGGTCCAGAGCGGGGGCGGGGCCGTCGGCCAGGGTGGGGGTCAGTGCCAGCAGCGCGTCCAGCCGCAAGGCCGCGGCGACCTGCCGGGCCGTGGTCCACACCTGTGCATCCAGCTGCGGACCGGCGGCGATGAGCACCCGCGCGCCGCTGCGCCGCAGCAACTGCTCGACGTGCTCGGACGCCAGGCCCGGGTTGACCGGGGCGGCGATGCCCGCTGCCTGCGCGGCCAGCAGGGCGCCGGGCAGCTCCGCGGTGTTCGGCGCGAGCAGGCCCACGGCGGTCCGGCGGGTGACGCCGAGAGAGCCCAGCAGATTGGCGGTGCGATGCACCTGGTCACGCAGTTGCGCGAAGGTGGCTGTGGCGGGGCGCAGGAAGCGGGCCGCATCGGGTAGCACCGTCAGGGCCGGGCGGTCGGGCCACAGGCGGGCGGCGCGCAGCAGGGTGTCGTAGGTGGTGGCGGGCAGGCCGCGCTCATGCAGCGGAACGGCCTCGATCGTGAACAGGTCCGCGCTGCTGTCGGGGGTGGGCCACAGCAGGTCGGCGGGTGTGCGTGTCACCGGTGCGCCTTTGCAGGGTGAGGGATGGGGTCAGGTGGCCGGCCCGGTACGGGGATGCCGGGCCGGCCGGTCCCGGGCGGGGGTCCCGGGAGCCGTCAGCGGGCGCGCACCACCGTGCGCTGCTCGCCGAGATCGAGTGCGCCGTCGTCCGTCGCGATACGAGCCGTGACGACGTCGCCGTCCTTGAGGTAGTCGGGGTTCGCCTGCTGGCGGGCGAAGAACTTCTGCCAGCGCTTGTGCGGGGGCAGCAGGGCGGCAAGCGTGGTCAGGAGCCTGCCCGGAGACTTCAGGGCGGTGCCGCCGGGGGTTCCGGTGAGCAGGACGTCACCGGGCTGCAGCTGCTGGAAGCGGGCGAGCAGACTGAGGGCGTGGGCGGGCCGGACGATCATGTCCGTGGTGGTGCGCTCCTGCCGGGTGGCCCCGTTGACCTTCAGCGTGAGCCGCAGGTCCGGCAGGCGGGCCAGGTCGTCGGCGTCCACCAGGAGCAGCCGGGGGGCCCAGCGGAGTGAAGGAGGGGTACGACTTGGACTCGTAGAACTGCGTCTTGGGCAGCTGCAGGTCACGCGCGCTGACGTCGTCCGCAACGACCAGCGCGGCGACATACTCCGCCAGCGTGGCATCGGTGACCTCGGTGCCGACCGGCAAATCGGCGCCCATCACCAGCCCGAGCTCCACCTCGTAGTCCAGGAAGCGCACGTGCTGTGGACGCACGATGTCCTGGTAGGGCCCGCTGACGGACCCGGACGCCTTGCGGAAGAACGCGGGCGGAACGATGTCCGGGTCGAATCCGGAGTCCACCGCGTGGGAACGGTAGTTGACCATCTGCGCCACCACCCGGCAGGGCGTGGTGACAGGCGACAGCAGCTCGGCTTCTCCAGCCGAAACCCCGGCGTCGGGGTCACCCGCGGCGCGGGAAGCCGCCTGCTGCACGGCGGGACGGTCGGCGAGCAGGCCGGCGGTGGTGTCCGCGTCGGTCTCGACGCGGTGCAGCCGTCCTGTGCCGCTCTCCACCCACCAGCCGTCTGTGGTGCGGACGACCTGGATACTCATCGGCTCTCCTGAGTCCTGGACAGGCACCGACCGGACCGCTCCCGCGAGCAGCTCCAGTCAGCAGTGATGAGAGAATCAGTCCAGATGACGACCCTGTCAACGGCAGTCAGTCGTGACGAAACAATCAAATCTGATGCGCTGGGTGTGGTGGAGAGATGAGTATCGACCGACAGGGCAGGGCCGACAGTCGGACACCCAGCCACACGCCCAACCGCGTGGACCGACGCAAGGCGCGTACCCGTGCCGCGCTGATCGCCGCCGCGCAGGGGTTTCTCGCCGAGCAGGGGCGGATCGACGTGAGTATCCAGGAGATCACCGAGGCGGCGGACGTCGGCTTCGGCTCCTTCTACAACCACTTCACCAGCAAGGACGAGCTGTTCGACGCGGCCGTCGCCCTCACCCTGGAGGAACACGGCGCACTCCTGGAATCCGTCGTGGGAGACCTGAAGGACCCCGCGGAGATCTTCGCCGCCAGCGTCCGCCTGACCGGCCGACTGCAGCGCACCCACACACAGATCGCCAGGATCCTCGTCCGTACGGGCATGCCCTATCTGACCTCCGACAGCGGCTTGGCACCGCAGGCGATGCGGGATCTGCGGGCCGCCGCCGACACCGGACGGCTGGACATCGACGACCCGCGCACTTCTGTGGCCATGGTCGGCGGCGCCCTGCTCGGAGTGCTCCACCTACTGGAGACCCGCCCGGACCTCGATGCCGCGCATGCTTCCGACCAGCTGGCCTTCCGCCTGCTGCGCATGTTCGGCATGACGCGCACCGAAGCACAGGAGATCGCCACTCGGCCCCTGCCGTCGCTGCCCCGGACCTGACAATGGCGAGCAAGATCGGCGACGCATGCGGATGTGACCAGCGCCCGTAACGCGGTGTACCGCACGTCGCACCCGCGCAGAGACACGTCGCCCATGTCCGCCAAGGGGGCGCGGCGGATCCCCGACGGATCTCGGCGTAGAGGACTGTTTTGCCTGCCCGGGAGGCGCTGCCCGGGCGGGCCGTCTCTGCGGGCGTCTCCACCCTGACGGCCAGTACTCCCAGAGCCGGCATTGGGGCCGTCATCCTCTTCATCGTCTATCAGCAGGCCGAAAACCACCTCCTGCAACCGGTCATCCTGTCTCGGACGGTGAAACTCAACCCCCTCACCGTGCTGTTGGTCACCCTGATCGCCGCCGAAGTCGCCGGAATCCTCGGTGCCCTGCCGGCGATTCCCGTCACCGGCGTCATCCAGGTCGTCCTCGGTGACATCTGGGCTCACCGCGGCGGTCGGTCACCGGGACTGCCGACACGGACTGACAACAGTCCCGAGAACGCCTACCGTTCCGACGCCCCCGAATAACGGGCTGACGGAATCCGGCAGCCCAAGCGCAACGATGAGTTCGCTCAGACCGCGTTTGAGATCTGCTCTGTCTTGCAGCTGAGGCGCCGCCAGAGTGGTCGGTGCTGTTGAGGGGAGCTATCTGATGGGGTGGCCAGAGGTGATATCGGTGAAGCACGTCCTCATCAGCGAGGGGAGGCGAACGGCGACCTGCGAACCAGGCGTTGCAAAGTCAGCTAATGTCCGAGCATGGTGGAGAAGGACATACTCGGGACAGCGCCAGATGACCCTGTGGCAGCCAAGTGGCAGGTCGTGCGGGACATGGACGCGGGCCTCATCGACAAATCCCTGGTAGAGGCCGCATACGCAAACCCCGCCCTCCGGGCTCTGTTTCCGCTGGTCACCCATGGATCGCTGCAGTTCAGCCGGTGCACCCGTTTCCCTTGGTCGCAAGACCTGCCCTCGATCTTTCCCTACGATGGCGAACGGTACTTCCGTGTTCGTCGGCTGCATGAGCCGTGCGGTTCGGGGCGGGAGCAGATCGGTGGCGCTGTTACTGCCGATGAGGCCGTGGAACTCGTAGCCTCGCACCTCCCCCCAGGCTGTGGTCCTGCCCTTGACGGCACGCCCGACGACCTCGAATCGCTCAGTTGAGTCAAACAGCCTGTCCGGTTGCTGTGCGTACGAGCGGCTGCGGGCCCGGCCGCGTCGCCGGTCGGCCGCGGGTGAGTCGGCGGACCATGATGCCGATCATCGCCCAGCGGATCACGGTCTCGGACCGGGCCGGAATGGTCTCGTAGTCCCGGGCGAGGCGGCGGTGGGCGGTGAGCCAGGAGAAGGTGCGCTCGATCGCCCACCTCTTGGGTTGGACCTGGAAGCCGCGCTGCTCAGGGTCCTTGCGGACGATCTCCAGCTCGCGGCTCAGGATGGCGGCCGTCCAGTCGACCAGACGCCCGGCGAAGCCCTGGTCCGCCCAGATCTTCTTCACCCCGGGGTAGTCGAGGCGGGTCCACAGCAACGGGCGCCGCGCGCCGTCGCGGTCCTGGACACTCGCGGCGACGACGTGGACGGCCAGGAGCAGGCCGAGGGTGTCGGTGACGATGAACCGCTTGCGGCCCTTGACCTTCTTGCCCGCATCGAAGCCCCTGGTCGCGGCGGGGACGGTGTCCGCCGTTCGCACGGACTGTGAGTCGATCAGTCCGGCGCTCGGCTCGGGGGCGCGGCCGTCGGCCTCGCGGACCCGGGCACGCAGGGCGTCGTGGACACGCTCGACCGTGCCGTCGTCGTGCCACCAGGTGAAGTACCAATAGACCGTGGGCCAGGGAGGGAAGTCCTTCGGCAGCTGCCGCCAGGAGCAACCGGTCCGGACCACGTAGAAGATTGCGTTCACGATCCGCCGCCGCGAGTGCTTCTCCCGCCGCCCGCCCTTCGGCCCCACCCGCGCCGGCGGCAGCAACGGCTCCACCAATGCCCACTGCCCGTCCGTCAGATCCGACGGATACCCGTCCCCAGAACCACTCACGCAGAGCTCAACGAGTACTCCAACCCACGGCCACGGCAGATCTCAAACGCGGTCTCAGGTCGACGACGGCGCCTTTCTCCGCCAGGCGAAAGACGTTGACAGGCAGACACGGACAGTGTTCGAGCGGGCCCTGGACGTCGGACTGACCGAACACCTCGGCTGCTGCTGCGGTGGTCACCGGGAGGGCTTCTCCGCTTCTCCGGCTCGGGCGGAACGTGAGTGCGCCCTGACGAATGTGCCGAGCCCGAGACAGCCCGGCCCAGTTGGGCGCGCCGCACGACGCCGACGTCGCCGTCATGGCCGCGCCCACTACGATGCGCACGAAACGCCTCCGCCGGCCGACAGTCCGCGGAGGCGCATGATGTCGCCGCTCGCCGACGCCCGGTCGGTCCGGCTCCGCCGGTCAGTGCTGGGCGTGCGGACGTGCGTGGAACAGGGGGCGCCGCTGGGGGGCCGTGCCGGCATCCAGATGGCCGATCTCGACGCGTGTCCTGATGGCGCGGACCACCTCGGCCAGGCCGACGACGATGGCCATAACGCCCACGACCAGGGTGAGTGTCCCGATGGAGGCGAACGGCATGACGATCATCACGATGCCGGCCATAGAGCCGATGATGCCGAAAGCCACGTGCCAGCCTCGGGCCGGCATGGTCTGATCGGAAGCCGCCGCGACCGTCTCCACGATGCCCCGGAGCAGCCAGCTGAAGCCGATCCACAGGGCGAGCAGGAAGACCGACTCGAGGGGGCCCCGGAAGCAGACCAGTCCCAGCAGGATGGAGGCCGCGCCGCTGATGAAGTGCAGGACGCGAAGATGCCGGGGGACGTGGGTGCCGAAGGCGGCGGCGAGTTGGAAGACACCGGTGGCCAGCAGGTAGACGCCGAAGAGCACGCCGACGACGCGGAGCGTCTCGCCCGGCCAGACCAGGGCGATGACGCCCAGGGCGATGGTGGCGAGGCCCATGGTGAGCAGGAGCTGCCAGCCCACGTTCGCCAGGGCGGCCATGCCTTCGGCCGCAGGACCCTCTTGTGGTTCGGTGCCACGTGGCGGAACGGAACCGGGCGATTCCGAAGGAGATGTCATGGCACCTGCCTCCTTCTGTGAGCAGCGTGGTCACCTCACTACATGTCCATCGTCACCCGATCAACCTCATGCCGCTCGGTGGGGAGGGCGCGGGTCCGTGGCGCATGAGGTAGCTCCTCCGTCCTGCGGAAGCCGGGGGCGTTTTCGCCGGACCCCCCGGATGACGGCGGCCAGACACAGCCGCGGTATCCGTCGCGTTGAAAACCGCATTCACCCGTGGGCGGTGATGACGGCACGTCCTTCGATCCTGCCGTCGTGCAGGAGCTGGTAGGCCTCGTCGGCGCGTTGCAGGGGGAAGTGCTCGACCAGCACCTTGATCTTTTCCTGCTGGGCGAGCGTGATCACATCCATCAGTTCGGTCAGAGAGCCCCAGTAGGGCGAGGCGACCGAGCACTCGTGCGGCGGACTGGAGAAGTCGACGGGCAGGGCTCCGCCGCCGAGACCGACGATGGTCAGGTGCCCGAGCACCCTGGCCACCCGGGCGGCCATCCGCAGCGTCGGCTCTGCGCCGACCATGTCCAGCACGAGCTGAGCGCCCTGCTGCCCCGTCATGTCCTTGATGCGCGCGACCGCCTCGTCGCCCGAGAGCAGAGCCTCGTCGGCGCCCATACGCCTGGCGGTCTCCAGCTTGCCGGCGTCGGTGTCCACGGCGACGACGGTGGTCGCCGTGCTGAGCGCGCGCAGGATCTGGATGGCCATCTGACCCAGACCGCCGGCCCCGATCACGACCGCGGTCGAGCCCGGCCCCAGCAGGTGCAGCGACCGTTTCACAGCGTGATAGCTGGTCAGTCCGGCGTCGCTGAGCGGGGCGGCCTGGCGGGGATCGACGGTGCCGAGCGGTATCAGGTAGCGCACGGCCGGGACCAGCAGGTACTCGGCCATGCCGCCGTCGTGTCCACCGCGCAGGCCCGGGCCCTCACCCGCGCGCCTCTGGCAGTAGTTCTCCTGGCCTTGACGGCAGCTTGGGCAGATGCCACAACCCCAGGAGCCGTAGACGATCACAGGATCTCCGGGCTGGAACCCGGTGACGCCCAGTCCCAGCCGCTCCACCCATCCCGCGTTCTCATGGCCGAGCGTGAAGGGCGGGTTCGTGAAGCCGGGTAGCGGTTCGGGTGCTTGCATGATGTGCAGATCGGAGTGACAGGCACCGGCACCTGCGACCTTCACCAGGACCTGGCCCGCGCCGGGCTCGGGCACCGGCACCTCGCGCAGTTCGGGCGGCTGCCGCCAACCGACGAGTTGAAAAGCCCGCATAGCGATCCTTCACGCGCACACTGATCAGTCGCGGACGCCGTCGATGTCGACCAGGACGTGGCGCGGTCCGCGGAAGATCTGGTTGTGCCGGTACGGCGGGGGGTCCTCGACGAGCCTGGGGTTCTGCACCCGGCGGACGAACTCGCCGACCGCGACCTGGACCTCAAGTCGCGCGAGCGGAGCGCCGAAGCAGAAGTGGATGCCCTGGCTGAATCCGAGGTGCTGGTTGTCGGGGCGTTCGAGGTCGAGTTCGTCGGGGGCGGTGAACCGCTTCGGGTCGCGGTTGGCCGAGCCGTATGCCAGGAAGATCGGCGCGCCCTTGGGGATGGTGGTGCCGGCGATGTCGATGTCCTCCACGGCGGAGCGGGTGTGCCAGAACTGCACCGACGACTCGTAGCGCAGCAGTTCCTCCACGGCGGGCACGATCAGGTCGGGCCGGCGGCGCAGCTTCTCGAGCGCGTCGGGGTGGCGCAGCAGGGTGAGCACGCTGTGGGCGATGAGGTTGACCGTGGTTTCATGCCCGGCGAAGATCAGGAGCAGGGCGTTGCTCGCGAGCACCCCCTGGGACATCCCTCCCTCCGGGCGGTTTTCGTTCACCATGGCCGAGAGCATGCCCGGGCCGGGCTGCCGGGCGTACCGGTGGAGCAGCTCGGCTGCGAACTGCCCGAACTCCTGCACGGCCTGGCGGCCCCCGGCCAGTCGGCTCTGCATCTCCTCGGAGGCGGCCTCGGGACCGAAGTCCAAAGCGTCCAGGGCCGTTTCGATCCAGTGGTGGAAGCGTGGCTCGTCCTCCAGTGGCACGCCCAGGACCTTGCAGATCACGGTCACCGGCAGGGGGTAGGCGAAGTCGTCGACGGCGTCGATCCGGGTCTTGCCCCGCATGTCGTCCAGGAGCCCGTCCACGATGCGGCGGATCTCGGGTTCCAGGTCGGAGATCAGGTGAGGGGAGTGGGGTGGGCCGACGAAATGCGGCATCATCATCCGGCGATCCCGATCGTGCTCGGGTGGATCCTGGGTGATGATGTTCGGCTCCAAAGAGATGACCGCCTCCGTGATCGGCTCCGCCTCCGCCTCCACCGATCCCTCGGCCGGGGCCGCGGCCGGGACGGGGCACTTGCGTGGATCCGAGCTGACCCGGGGGTCGTGCAGCAGCGTGACGATCTCCCGGTAGGTGCTGACGACGTAGGTGCCGTCCGGCTGCCGCGCCACCGGTGTCTTGCGCAGTTCCTCGTAGAACGGGTACGGGTTGGCGCGGTTCGTGTAACGGAGGGCCTGCTGCCAGGGGGTTTCCTCGATCACGAGTTCCCCTCCTTCTTCCTGTCGATGCTGTCCGCCTACCGGCTTGCCCCGACGCGCGCGTCAGTGACGGCGCGGCCGGAACTCGGCCGTCCGCTCGCTCGGGGCGTGGCCGGTCAGGACGACGTCGGGGACCGCCGTCGGAACCCTCGGGTCCGGGAACTCGGCCGGCACCGGCTTCATGTCGGGCGGATGGTCCCAGCCCGGCGGCGGAGGCGGGAACGGACCCGATTGCTCGATCAGCTGCCCGTAGTACTCCAGCCACTTGCCGTGATCGAAGGTGACGGCCGCGACGATGCGGCCGCGGCGGCCGTAGGCGGCGGCGAAGTGGCGCTCTTTGACGGACCCTTGGGTGAAGACGATCTCGTCGCCGAAGGGCGGCACGCCGACGGACTTGATGTTCACGCCGAACTGACCGGACCAGAAGCCGGGGAGCAGCAGATGCGGACGATAGTGGGGCTCGAGGTTCACCATGTTGTGCGCCGCGACCCCGGCGCCGAGAACGGCGTTGTCCCAGTGCTCCATCGCCAGGAACTGGTACTCGTACAGCACATGCGGCGCACGCGCCACGTCACCAGCCACGTAGATGCTGTCGGTCACCACTCCGTTGATGTCGAAGGCACGACCACCGGCGTCGCACCCGACACCCCAGAAGCCGGACGCCAGCCCGGAGCCCTCCAGCCACTCCACGTTGCGGATCGACCCCAAGGAGGCCACCACCACATCGGCGTCGACAGTGGTGCCGTCGGACAGATGCGCACGCCGCACATGCCCGCCCGAGTCGCCCTCCAGTGACGACACGCCCAGCCCGCAGCGCAGGTCCACGCCGTGATCGCGCTGCATCTGCGCGGCGATCTCCCCGATCACCCCGCCGAGCGCGCCGACCAGCGGCGCCGAACCCCGCTCGACGACGGTCACCGGGAGATCGAGTTCCCGGCACACAGAGGCAACCTCCGAGCCGATGAACCCGGCACCGACGACCAACACTCGCGACGGCGGCGCAGCCAGCGCCTTCTGCAACTGCTCTGCATCATCACGCGAACGAATCGTGTGGACCCCGTCCAGGGCGGCCTCGTCCGGGTTCGGCCACTGCCGCGCGCGGGTGCCCGTGGCGATCAGCAACCGGTCGTACGGGACCTGCTCCCCATTCGCCAGACGTACCTGCTTGGCGACCCGGTCCAACCCGATGGCTGCCACCCCCAGCCGCCACTCCGCATCCACTTCGCGCAGGCGGGGCAGCTTGGTGTGGTCGGCCGGCACCCAGCCCTTGAGCACCTGCTTGGACAGCGGAGGACGGTCGTAGGGCTCGTACGGCTCGTCCCCGATGATGGTCAGAGACCCGGTGAAGCCCTCCTCACGCAGGGTTTCCGCGGCCCGCAGCCCGGCCAGGGAGGCACCCACGACGACGATCCGGCCGTTGGCCCGGAACTCGCGTACCAACCCTGCCACCGTTGCCGGCACGGTCATGACGTCTCGCCCCGCTCCGCGCCGTCCAGGCGGTCGATCACGATCGCCTGCACCGGACACGCCGCAGCGGCTCGCTCGACCTGCAGGCGCCGCGCGTCATCGGGGTTCGGCTCGTAGGTGAGCGCCTCCTGACCGTTCAACCTGAAGACCTCGTGCGCCAGATACACGCATTGCGCGTATCCCTGACAGCGATTCAGGTCCACGATGATCCGCATGGGCAGACTCCTTCCGATCTGCCGGCCCAGCTGGAGTTCACCCCTCACCCCCGACGCCACCGGCTGAGCAGCCGCATGTTCGATCTTCTTCGCCGGGGTGCTGCTTTCGCGGTGACGCTTGCTCCCGGTGACCGTCACGGTCCGAAGGTCTCGGACAGATCCGCTGACATCGGCATCCAGGTCTGCCCCGGCCGTTCCGCCCTAAGAAAATGCTCCTCCCGCCCTCCGACGATCGCAAACCCGCTGCTGCGATCAACACCCCGTCGCGCGCTCTGGGTGGCGTGAGTTTGCGGACCGGTCTTGGACGCGTGGCGGAAGAGCGGACCCGCTTGCCCGCATGAGTGTGCCGGATGAAGCGGCGGATCCCGCCAGAGCTTCCCGGGTCGCGGCCCGCCGACGAGGAGCCGACATGACCAAGGCAGGATCCGCCTGGACGACCGATTGCGAGTGAACGCCTTGGCATCACCCGCTCTCCGTTGCCGCGGGAGGTGCTCCGGCCGCGGCGGCTCCGGTGATCGACGCCCCGCCGCCGTGCAACGTGCGCCGGGCGGCCGATCTGTCGCGGCTGCTTGTGTCCGGTGCCGTGCTGCTGGTGGCGGTGCTGCCGGCCGTCGAGGCGTTCGCGCGCACCCCCAGGACACAGCAGGGGCTGCTCGACGCGGCGACCGCGCTACCACCGGGCTTGCGCGATGGCGTCCTCGGGGCGGTGCAAGTGGTCGCTGTCGTTGCGCCGGTGGTGGCCTTCGGCGTCCTGGGGCGGACCGCGTCGGCCCGAAATGCCCTGCAGCCTGCTGGACGATAACGTCACCACGCTGGCCTTCCCCATCTTCGCCGCGCTGGACACAGGGCTGGCCGCGCATACCAGCGGTGCACCGTGACAGGGATGCTTCCGGCGCGGGCTGACGCGGGCCTGCCCCCGCCACCGCAGCCATGCCTTCTTCTCCCCCGCCCGCTGGGATGCGGACATCTGGGCTTATCCCTGTCCCGCCTGGCCGTGCGGCACCTGCTGCCCGAGGGCGCGGTGCTGACCGCACAGGTGCGCGGGCGTGAAGAACGTCGACGCCGGGTCGCCGTCGCGGTCCATGTCGTACCACGCGAGGTCGAGCGCAGCTTTCGCATGCTGCTCAGCGCCTGGCGCCGGCGACGGTCTCCGCCTGCAGGCCGTGTGGTCGCGCCCGGACAGTCACGCTCTCGCTGGCTCGCGCGTCACGTACGGCGGCGTCGACGAGCCGCTGTGCTGCCTCGATACCGGGCGTCGAGTACAGGGTGACCAGGACGTGCCCCAAGTGAACGACTGCGCGCCGCCACGACGAGCCGGTACCCCCCGCGGTGGCGGTCGCCTCGGCGTACAGCGCCCGCGGTGCCTCGTCGTCGCGCGTCTCGAACGCTGCCCGACCGGCGAGGGTGTGCGCCTGAGCAGCGACCGCCTGTATGTCAGCCTCTCCAGCACCTGGGTGCGCTGAACGCGCTGCTCCCGGTGGTGGTCAATGCGGGCGATGTTCGCGCAAAACGGCTGGGCGACCTCCCCGCGGGCCCGCCGCGAGCCCGGAGTCCGCCAGCCACTCGACGTTGCGGATCGTGCCCCAGCGCCACGACGCACACGTCGCCTCGATGCCGTTGCTGTCGAACACCTCCGCACGCCTCCGCACCGGGAAGCGTTCCCGGACAGGCCGGTGAACGTCCCCGCGGTGCGCAGGTCCTCGCTGTGGTTGCGTCGCACAAGGCCCACAAGCCTGGTCAGGTGCCGCGGAGGGCGCCCACCGCGTCCTCGCAAGTACGCAGGGTGAACACACGCTGTCGCAACCAACGCAAGGCAAGGCCCGACGCGCCCAGTAGAGGGCTGGCGAGAGGCAGCTCGCACCCGAAGAGCGGTGTCGGTTGGCACTCATGCGTATCGGTCACCCCGGTTACCTTCGCCACTTCGACATTTCCATACGGCGTATGGTAGCAATGGAAGGGCAGTTCCATACAGCGTATGAAACTCGTCGCTCGGACCACGCCAGGCGCCGCACGTCGCCTGACAGAACCGCCGTTGGCGCAGATCACGCCAACCGGGAAGGAAAAGATCATGAAGCAGCCCACGAAGCGAATCGCCCTCGCTGTCTCCTCCGTCGCGGTCGCCGGTGTCGCCGTCCTCGGTGCCGGAGGCACCGCTTCGGCCGCGCCCCTCGCATCCACACACGTCCAGCGCCCGGCCGAAGGGGCCGTGGCCGCTGATTACAGCTGGGACCACGGTGTCGGCTACCTGCTCGAGCAGGGCTACTCCTGCGACGCGATCCGCGGCTGGCACCAGGACCACCACCACACCGACTCGCCCCGGCACGACTGTGACGGTCTCTTCTACCGCGATGGCCACTTCTACCGCGGGGAGGGTGAGGGACACGTCTGGAAGTCGGACAGGTCGTACCACCACGACCGAAACCGCCTCTGGCACGACGGCCGGGGCAGGGACCACTACTACCTGATCCGCGACGACCGGTGAGACGGGACTGGTCGAGGCCGTGGGACCGGCCGTTCCTCGCGGTCCGATCCCCGCCTGCGGCAGAGACACGCCCGGCGGTCGGGGACCGGCGCCCGCGACCTGCTGGTCCACCTCCGCCCGCGCTGCCTCTTCGCCACAGGCCGGGCATGAGGCACCGCCGAGCCACGCACAGAAGCGGAAAGTCAATGAAGAAGTCCTTGAAGGCCATAGAGCGGCGGGTCGCCGTACAACTGGTCGTCTCGCGCGACTCCTCAGTGCCCCTGTGCGTACGTCTGCGGTACGAGCCCACTGATCCCTACGTCGTCCGTGCCGCCTTCTTCGTCGACTGTGACGAGCCGGTCGAATGGGTTCTGGGGCGGGATCTTCTGGCTGGTGGCCTGAAGGGGTCCGCAGGCTACGCAGACGTCCGGATCTGGTCGGCCGCGGGGCGGGGCGACCAGTTGATGTACATCGCCCTCGGATCCTCCGCCGGCACCGCCTTGCTCGAGGTCCCTGTGATGGACCTCATGTCCTTCCTCCAGAACACGGAGGCTCTGGTGCCACGAGGTACCGAGTCCGGACACATCGACTGGGACGTCGAACTGGCACGCCTCCCCTCGCAAGGCTGACCGCCGACCATCCAAGCTCCGAAGAAAAGGAACCTGTCATGTCCCAGTACCAGCTTCGCGTCTACACCCTGCGCAGCCTTGATGCCCTCTCCGACTACGAGAAGATCTGGGCCAAGCACATTCCCGGTATGGCCAAGCACCGGATCACCACGCACGGCGTCTGGACGCTGCCCGCGGCGCCCGGAAGCGACACTCCCCGGCTGTACGCCCTCGTTTCCTACAAGGACGCCGACGACGTGCGGGAGCGGCTGGAGGCATACCTGTCGAGTCCTGAATTCCTCGCGGACATGGAGGGCTTCGACATCAGCCAGATCGTCGGCCTCGACGAGACCCTCCTGACGCCCACCGTGGACTCACCCTTGCGCTGACGGTCGGCCTGCGACGAGTGACGGGGCCAGAAGGGCCGGCACCCGGCGGCCCTTCGATGGTGGTTCCGGTGTCGTCGATGGCGACCCACCAGTGGTGGCCCTTGCTGCCTTCGATACCGACCCATAAGCAGGGCACCTGTGGCCTCGCCTGCTCCCGTCGACCGGGCGCCCCTGCGACGGCACGAGGAACTGCTCCTGCGGGTGTTCTCGTGCCGACCGTCACCGGTCCTCGCAGTAACCGCTTCTCTGTTCAGCCCCTTTGAATCCGACGACAGCCCTTCCGATGGCCCTCCCCGGATGACTCAAAGCACCAGGAGTAAGACCCCATGAAGTCATTGAGAACTGTGATCCAGGGGCTACCTGCGAAGCTCGTAGGCGCGCACGCGACGTCCTTGCCCTTGATCATGAAGCTGCGGTACGAGCCGAGCGACCCCTATGTCGTCCATGTCGCATTCACCACCGATGGCGACAGCGACGAGCTGGTGGAATGGATCATCGGGCGCGATCTGCTGATCGACGGCCTGGAGGGCCCCGCCGGCGAGGGGGACGTTCGCATATGGCCCACCGGCGAGGAGGGCTGGCGCGACTTGTACATCCTTCTCAACCCGCCGTCCGGTTCGGCCTTGCTCAAGGCCCCGGCGCAGGAATTCAAGGCGTTCCTGCAGGAAACCGAGGCAGTGGTGCCCAGGGGGGCCGAGCTCGGCCACAGCGACATCGACCGCTTGCTGGCTCACTTCCTCGCCGAAGGGTGAGTCCTGTCAGGGTGCGACCTGAGGCAGGCACACGGACGTCTGCGCATCGGTGTTCACCGCCATGGTGAGTGGATGTCCGCAGTCGTGGCGTCGAGGGCGGCCGGATCGAAGCCGGCCTCGGTCAGGAAGTTCGCCGCGACTCCGCGGCCGACCCGCCCCGGTGAGACCAGCCGCCACGCGGCAACCCACTACCTGTGTCGCTTCGCCCACATCCCCCCGCTCCGTATCTCGCCGCTCGTCGGCCGGCTCTGCCGCAGGGACGGACCTGAAGGCGTTGTGTACGTCGTCGTGGTGCGCCCTGCAGCGGAAGGCCGACTGCCGTTTGTCCGCTTTGCTCTCGCCCCGCAGGGCCATCGCCGCCTATGCGCAGGAGCGCGGCGACGACGACATCCGCACCCCCGCCGACCTGGGTCGCGTGCTGGTGGAGGTACGATGCGGCGATCACGCTGTCGGCCACCAGAACCGTCCATGGCAGGTGAGCACCGTGGCCGCGCCGGTACGTGACGGCGGCGAGGCGGTCGCGGCGTTGTCGGTCGTGGCGCCCGGCACCGGTTCGCCGAACCCGGGGTACGGGCCGGCCGTGCGCGCGACGGCGCGTGCGATTTCCCGCCGTCTCGTCGACGACGGTGGTCGGACCATGCCAGTCGAAGCCGCGGACGGGCACCGGTGGCGTGACCGGGCCGCCCGCGCCGGCTGCCGTTGTGCGCCCCGCAGCTCTCCTGTTGGGAAGGTCAGTCGGTACAGGTGTCGAGCCTCGGGCGTGGCGAAGCCGGTGCCCTCCTACCTGATCCTGCGGTCGATCGTCTGCCTGCACGCACGCCCCCGCCGACTGCGTGGACCCCAGGACCGAAGCAGACGGTGCTCCTCGCTGTCCTCGGTGAGCACAGGGGGGAGTGGAGGTCGGTACGGTGCACTCGTTGGGGTGTCGGGCTTGGCCGATTGCCTCGAGTATCCCGGGGACATCGCCCGCGACAGGAGTTTGGAGGGCGGCGTTCACTGTGAGGAAGGACGGGGACACTTCCTCAAGCCCGAGCATGCGCCGCATTCCACGTGGCGTACCAGGGTGGTACAGCCGCGGTTGATCAAGTCCTCACGCTGGGCACCGGCAAAGGACGCTGTGTCGTAGTCGGCTACCTCCCGGAGCTGTTGTCTCAACAGTTGCCATGCGACCGGTGCTTGGGCCATGAGGGCCAGCATCCAACAGCTCTTGTCACAGGGGAGATCCCCCGGCATGGGACATGATCGGGGGCACCCTGTTGGCGGTCGCCCGTGCTGATGACCCCTGCACCCGGGCTCTGATTGGCGATGTCCGAGGCCATGGGTTGCCCATGTAGCGCGATCACCAGCAGCCCGCGCCCCGCGCACTGCTCCAAGAGGCGGTCTCCCGACAGACCTCGCGCACCCTTACGCCCTTTCTACGCCCTCTTCAGCCGTACATGCCCCGCGTCAGTTCCTGTCGAGGTCTGTACGGCTCTCGGTATTACATGTGAGCGCAGAGGCGAGTACTCGCCCATTACCGCTGGTCACTAGCCCAGGTCCGGAAGAAAAGGTTCCAGGTGATGCCGTGGAGAGCGCGCTTCGCTGGGCTGAATGCCGGCGGGTGGGAAGTTTGTCCGACCCGTGGGTCAGGGGTGAACCCCTCAGGTGGCCACCCGTCCTGCTACATGTGCACGACAGGTGCCGCGTTCTCGTCCTGCTGGGGCACACCCCGGCGGTAGAGCAGGGCAGTGACGACGAGGCCGATGGCGAAGACGGCCGCCGACCACCAGTAGGCCGTGGAATAAGCCTCGAGGCCGGCCTGAGCCAGGACGCCGGGGTCCTTGGAGTTGCGGCCGGAGAGGTAGCCGGTGGCTGCGTCGGATGCCATCGTGCTGAGCAAGGCGATACCGATGGAACCGCCTATCTGCTGCAGGGTGTTGACAGCGGC